>CAZRHP010000010.1:29888-35818 GCA_964599975.1 uncultured Gulosibacter sp. | reverse complement strand
TCGGTGTCGACCTTGGCGAACGTGATGTTGGGGTGCTTTTCGCTGGCGGCCTCAAAGATGGGTCCGAACTGGCGGCACGGGCCACACCATTCCGCCCAGAAATCGACGAGCACGGTCGAGTTTTCGGCGACAACGGCGGCCTCGAAGCCGGCCTTGTCGATGTTGATGGTTGCCATGTGGTCTCCTAACCTAAAGTCTTACCTAGAGAATACCCCGAGGGGTATCGGATTATTCCCGACGAAACCGAATCCGCCGTCACGCCGTGGGGATTTCGACCACCGCGTTGCGTGTGCTGATCGATGCGGTGAACGTGGTCACATCCGACAGGGTCGTTAGGTCCCACTGCATCGTCAATTCATCGTACGTGGTCATGCCCAAACCCGACCGATCGTCCATCGTGACGATTCCGCCGTTGTTCGTGACCGAAACCGACACGACCTCGGGACTGGACAGCCACATTTCGACGATGATGTGGGTGGCGGAACCGTGGCGAATCGCGTTCGTAATTGCCTCGGTTGTCACCAATTGCACGGCCTCGGCGGGGGCTCCATTGTCGTCGAGGGCAGCCCGCACCTCGTCGGAAATATCGAGTTGGATCTGACAAATCCCGGCCCAAAAATCCCGCAGTTTGTCCAGTTCGCGCAGCGGGTCGACACCGTATGCGGGTGACACCGACGCGGAGTCCGAGATGCTCTCGATCGTTTCATGCAAACGCTCGACCTCGCGGTCGTTGAGGATTCCGGTCCGCGACGACAGAAAGCGCGCCTCGGCGTGAAGTCGGGATTGCACGGTCGAATGAAGGTGGTGGGCGCGACGGCGCTGTTCCAACCACGCGGTGCGGCGGTAGCCCGACACGATGTGGCCCAGTTCGAGGTTCGAATCCTGTAATTCGTGTTCAATCGACTCGCGGCGCAGCGCGAGGATGACGTAGGCCGCAATCGAACCACCAACCAGAGGCGTCGCGACAATGATTCCCGCAATGGAGAGTGGGTAGCTGTAGATGGGGAACCCCAAAACCCACAGGGTGGCGATGTAGGCGACCGCCCCGAGCTCGTGCGAGCCAGTGGCCAACAGAATTAGCGGCAGGGGTCGAATGTCGGAATCGCGGAACACGAACCTCAATGCGGCAACGACACCGACCAAGACGCCGGCATACAAGAGCGCCATCGTGAAACCACGAAATGCGCCAAAGAATTCGACCACGCCACTGGCTGCGACCCCGACCACGATGATGCCAGACCACAGCGGCTGAAGTGCGTCGTACGCCGGGGTGCGCCCCCATTCGGGCTTGGGGACGATCGCGGTTTGGGCGGCGGGCGGAAGTTCATCGGGTTTGTTCGCCGCCAGGTCGTGGCTGAGCGGACGGACCACGGTGTCGACGAGGTTCGACAGTTCGCCGATCACGGTTCCCCGTGTGTGTTCGGTCTGCGGGTCCAGCAGCCTGCTGATGCGGCTGAGGGCCGGCATGATGGCGGTCGAGGTGCGTTCGGCCAAGTCGGTGCGGAACGCCGTCAGAATCTGCAGGGTTTGGGTGCGGCGGTCAGTCAGTCGCGCCACGGTCTGAGTCAATTCCGAGACGCGTTCCCGGTGGTCGATCACACCACCCACGAGCACGGCGATGATTCCCAAAATCAACGGCAGGCTGGTGGCTCCACCGATGATGCGTTCCAGGAAATGAGGTTCGGGTGCCGCGCCGGTCTCGGTGACAATCACGCCCATGATCGCACCGCGGGTGGCCCCAATGGACAGCAGCCAGAGCATCGTAATCCGAGCGCGCGGACGTGTTCCCCACGCCAGTCGCACCAGCCAGCGTGTGGCGAGTGCCAGAGTGGCGCTGATCATCGCCGAATACAGGGCGAAGGCGATGGCCGCCCAGATGCTCGACTGACCGTTGCGAATGAATTCTGCGGTCACGATTAGCAACGGCGAGCTGGCCGCGTACAACAGAATGGTGCGTGTTGACAGGATGTGTCGCGAGACGAGGGCCTCATGGACGACAGAAGTGAGGCTCAGATGTGTGGTGGCGTCAGGCGTCTTTGCCATGCAGTGCGTCCCAATAGAACCGGGCCAGTGCCACGCGGTTGCTGGTGCCCGCGTCCAACCCCAGTGCCGCGGTGATGCGCTGCAGCATCTTTTCAACGGCACGCACGGTGGTCGCGCGTTGGGTGGCGATGTCGTCGTTCGATTTACCGGCGGCGACCATAGCGAGAACCGACACCTGGGTGTCGGACAGGTTACGCAGCGGCGAAGTTTCGGGCAGCGGGCGTGTGCCCTTGGATTTGGGGCTGAGGGCCATGGCCACCGCGGCATTGAGCGCGTTGGGGGAACCCAGCTCGGACTTCACAATGTAGGCCGCATCGCGGGGAATCGCCGACCAGGTTTTGCCCGAGACTCGGGGGTCGCGCAGATTCGTGAGAAACACGACACCAATACCCGGTGACTGTGCACGGATGCGCTGGACCACGTCGATTCCGTTGGGGCCGGCCCCCAGGTCAATGTCGGCGACGATCAGGTCGAACTCGGTTTGGGTGAAATACCCGAACGCGTCAATCGCACTGCCCGCCTCGACGACGGTGAAACCCGAGTCACCCAGCAGGCGTCCAATCAGGCTGCACAGCAGCGGCTCGTCTTCGACGACGAGTGCGGTGCGTTGGTGCGTCATGAGTCCGATTGTGCCAGAGCCTGTGCCACTGTGTCCGTCACGAACTGTGCCGGGGTCACGCCGGCAGCGGCGGCGCGTTCAGTCACGACGGCGGACAGATCAGCGGGAAGCGTTATGGCAACGGCGGCGAGGGCGGAGGGTGCGGTCTTGAGGGCAACGGATTCGTCATCGTGTTGGCGACGCATAATCAGGGTGGTGACCGGCAGGGCGATGGTGCCGAGGGCGTCGAGGATGGCAACGACACCGAACAGGCGCCAATAGGTGTCAGAAATCAGCGCGTTGGGGAATTCTCCGTTCGTGACGATCGGCGGGATCACCATGACGGCGACGAGCGTGATGAGCACCAGGTTGGCGCCCAAAGCCATGCGCATCCAACGACGACGTGAGTTCGACAACAGCAGCATGAGGTTGGCGTGCGCGAAGGACAGGGCGCTGACGAGCAACACGGCAAAGGCCTTCAGTACGAAATCCCACAGTGCCTGTTCGCTGTTGCTGTCCGTGTAATCCCACGAACGCCAGATCAGCATGAGAGCGGCGACGAGACCGAGAGCGCTTGACGTGATTCCCGCCCAGCCGACCATGCGCACATCGCGGTTCAGGACCGCAATGTGACACAGCGCAGTGACCGAGAAGCCGGCGATAGCCAGGGTGGTGATGAGGACTTTGGACTGGGTTTCGCCCAATTCGCCGGTGAGCAGTGTGCCGATTCCGACCGCTGCGGTGATGACGAGCGAGACAACCATGACCCACACGATGATGCGGCGAAGGCCCTTGAGTTTTGATTCGTCGTACAGGTCGACGGGGGCTGTGATGTCTGCAGAAGCAGTGTCAGCGTTCATACCGTCAGTCTACGAAGATATGTCACAGAGGTCGAACCTCGAAGGATTCGATTCGGTAACGACGCTACGAGCGCTTCCGACGTGCACCTAACGACAGGCTCGAAATCAGACCCAATCCCAGGAAGCCGGCTGCGGTGAAACCTGCGGCGCTGGCACCCGCCGAAATCGCGGCCCGGGAATCGGCAACGAAGTTGGCGTTCGCGGGGTCCTTGTCAAATTCCTCGATGGCGCCACCGGCGGAGTCAATCACAATGGCCACCAGCTGGGTCTGAACTTCGGCCGGCAGCGGGGTGTCCTTCAGCGAGGATTCGAGCGACAGTTGTGCGGTCGTGAACAGGACGGTACCGATGATGGCGATACCCAGGGCCGATCCGACCTGACGTGACGTGCTCTGTGTTCCCGAGCCTTGACCGCTGTGGTCGATGGGGACATCACGCATGATGACGCCCGTCAGCTGTGCGGTCGCGAAACCGACACCCATTCCATAGACGAACATCCACGGAATCAGTGCGGCGGGTTCGCCCTCGGGGGTGATGGTGAACCCCATGCCCACGACGCCGATGATTTCCAGGGCCAAGCCGATTTGCACGATGACGGAGCCGTTGGCAACGCGCTGGCCCAGCGCCCCAGCTGCGCCACTGGCGACGAACGACCCCACGGCGAGCGAGACGATAATCAGTCCCGATTCGAAGGGGTTGAGTCCCTTGACGAACTGCAGCCACAGCGGCAGGGCGAGGATGATGCCGAATTCGCCCATGCTGACGACCATGGCGACGATGTTGCCGTTGCGGAACGACGGAATCGAGAACAGCGAAAAGGCGATGAGGGTGTTCTTGCCCGCGCGCTGACGGGCGCGACCGTGGGCGATATACGCGACGAGGCCGGCCAGCGACACGGCGAATGCGACGGGGACAACCGAGATGTCGAACGGCCAGGTCCAGTCACCGACGGTGAAGGGCGTGTTGACGAGCCACCATCCGTACGTGCGGCCCTCGATCAGACCGTAGACGAGGCTCGCACTCGTGATGACGGACAGAGCGGCGCCCACCCAATCGATGCGACCGCGGCCGAGGGTGTCTCGCGATTCGGTGACCGCCCAGTACAGGCCGGCGATGATGATGATTCCCAGGGGGATGTTGATGCCGAATGCCCAACGCCACGAGAAATCGGTGGCCAGCCAGCCGCCCAGGAGTGGGCCGACGGCGACCATTCCGCCGATGGTGGAACCCCAGATTGCGAACGCGATACCGCGTTCCTTGCCGCGGAATTCGGCGTTGACCAGCGACAGGGTGGTGGGCAGGACCATGGCGCCACCGATTCCCTGCACGATGCGGGACAGAATCAATAGTTCGCCCGATTCGGCCATTCCGGCGGCGATGGAGGACACGGTGAACAGGGCAAGGCCGATGGTCAACATGCGGCGGCGGCCGAAACGGTCGGCCAGTGCGCCGAACACCATGAGCAGCGCGGCAAAGACCAGAGTGTAGGCCTCTTGGACCCACTGGATTTCAGTGCTCGTGATCTGCAGGTCACGCACGATCGAGGGCACGGCGACGTTGACGATGGTCGAGACGACGATGACGAGCGACACAGCAAGGCTGATGAACAGCAGCCCAATCCAGCGGCGCGGGTTTGTGGTGCCGCTTTCCGCGGGCTCGGTTGCCGCAGCACCTGCGGGCGCGGGGGTGGAGTCCGGGGCGGCGAGGTTGTCATCAGTCATGGGCACAGCCTAGCGGTCTTTCGATAGTCGAAGTACTTTGTGTGTGGTCAATGTTGAAGTAGGGGTTGAAGGTTTCGGGAATTGCCGCTAGAATTTGATAGTCGGCCTGAGACACCGCAGTTGTGCGGATGGGTTTGTGAGTCTCGTGGGTCGGTTTGGCAGCAATCGTGCTGCTAATAGTCACTGTTTCGTGAATCGGCCCTCGATCGATGTTCGCTCGGGATCTGTAGCGCTTTTGTGTGCGCCCATGAATCTGAATTCAACCCAGAAAACTGTTATGCCTAAGAACAAGAAGCCTGCCGGCGGCCGTCCGGCAAAGAACTACGTCCCCAAGGGCGCCGGATCGACATCTCGCCCCAGCTTTGGCGGAGCACGCTCGGCTGCCGGATCGAAGCCCGGCGCTCGCAGCGCAGGACACCGCGGATTCCGCGCCGACGAAGCCGGCCGCAAGGACCGTTGGAGCCCCGAAGAACGCGCGGCACGGAACACCCGTCCCGTGCGCGACGAGCGCGGCGCATTCACCACCCCCGGTGACCGCACCGAACGCCCCCGCTTTGACCGCGATGCTCGTGGCGACCGTGGTGACCGCGGTTATGCACCCCGTTCGGACCGTGGCTTTGCGCCTCGTGAAGACCGTGGTGACCGTCCCCGTTATGACCGCGATGCTCGTGGCGACCGTGGTGACCGCGGTTATGCACCCCGTTCGGAC
>CAZRHP010000010.1:0-29788 GCA_964599975.1 uncultured Gulosibacter sp. | reverse complement strand
CCCGTTCGGACCGTGGCTTTGCGCCTCGTGAAGACCGTGGTGACCGTCCCCGTTACGACCGCGATGCTCGCAACGACCGCGGTTTCGCGCCTCGCGAAGACCGTGGCTTTGCGCCTCGTGAAGACCGTGGTGACCGTCCCCGTTATGACCGTGACGCTCGTGGCGACCGTGGTGACCGCGGTTATGCTCCCCGCGAAGACCGTGGCTTTGCGCCTCGTGAAGACCGTGGTGACCGTCCCCGTTACGACCGTGGCGACCGTCCCGCACAGGGCAACCGTTTCGGTGGCGCATCGCGCGACCGTTTCACGCGTGAAGACCGTCCCCGTTTCGGTGGACCCGTACAGGGAGGCCGCGGTGGTTACGACCGCAGCGAAGACCGCCCTCGTCGCGATTCCGACTTCTACCCCTCGAAGAACGACGGTGCACGCTTCACTCCCGTCGAAGACGTCGTTCTGGAACGCCTCGAAGCCAAGGCTGTCACCGCAGACGAGACCGTAGGTCTGTCGTTCAGCGAACTGGGCCTCGGCGACAACATCTGCCGTCAGCTCGAGCACATGGGTGCGGCATCGCCGTTCCCCATCCAGGCCGCCACCATCCCCGTCGTGCTGGAAGGCAAGGACGTACTGGGTCGCGGTAAGACCGGCTCGGGAAAGACCATTGCATTCGGTGCACCCCTGGTGGAACGCCTCATGGAAAACAACGGCGGTCGTGGCCGCAAGCAGGGTCGCGGCGCTCGCGCACTGATCCTCGCCCCCACCCGCGAACTGGCCATGCAGATCGACCGCACCGTGCAGCCCATCGCACGCTCGGTTGGCCTGTTCACCGCAACCATCGTCGGTGGAATGCCCCAGCAGTCACAGGTCATGAGCCTGCGCCGCGGAGTCGACATCCTCATTGCCACCCCCGGCCGTTTGGAAGACCTCGCAAACCAGGGTCACATCGACCTGACTGCAATCCAGATCACCGTCCTCGACGAGGCTGACCACATGTGCGACCTCGGATTCCTCGAGCCCGTACAGCGCATCCTGCGTGCCACCGACCCCGAAGGACAGCGTCTGCTGTTCAGCGCGACCCTGGACAAGGGCGTCGCCGCGATCGTCGACGAGTTCCTCACCGAACCCAGCGTTCACGAGGTCACCGGCGAAGACCAGGCCAGCTCGACCATCGACCACCGCGTATTCGTAGTCGACCAGCGCGACAAGATCGGCATTATTCAGGAACTCGTCGACCGTGACGGCAAGACTCTGATCTTTACCCGCACCCGTGCGTTTGCCGAGCAGCTCGCCGACGAAATCGATGACGCGGGAATCCGCGCCACCAGCCTGCACGGTGACCTGAACCAGTCGCGTCGTACCCGCAACCTGCAGCTGCTGACCAGCGGTCGCGTCAACGTGCTCGTCGCCACCGACGTCGCCGCACGTGGAATCCACGTCGACGACATCGACCTGGTGGTACAGGCCGACGCTCCCGACGAGTACAAGACCTACCTGCACCGTGCTGGCCGTACCGGTCGTGCGGGCAAGGAAGGCAAGGTGGTCACCCTGATCACCAAGGCTCGTCAGCGCCGTATGTCGGACCTGCTCAGCCGCGCCGAAATCGACGTCGACATGGCCATGGTTCGCCCCGGCGACCGCGTCATCGCCGAGGTTTCGGGAATGGATTCGGCCGAATAGGTCACACTCCGTCACGAAGGGTCCCGCCGCACGGTGGGGCCCTTCGTCGTTCTCGGCATATTCACTCGTGTGGCGATCGACCGTGCGCGGGATAATGGGCACATGTCCTCAGTTCCCGCAGTGACCCGCACCACCGGCTGGGTTTTCGTTATCGCCCAATTCACCATCCTCGGAGCCTTGGTGTTTTTGCCCGCCGCACCCACCGAGGCGTTGCCGCCCGCGGGCCGTTGGCTGGCTGTCGTGCTGCTTGCTCTGGGTGGCGCTTTGGTCGTTGCCTCGTTGATCCAGCTGGGTCGCGCAGCGACGGCAACACCGGTTCCCAACCAGTCCGGTGTCCTGCGGACCTCGGGCCTATACCGTTCGGTGCGACACCCCGTGTATTCCGGACTGTTCGTTATCGTTGCCGGTTTGGCCCTGTCAGGCATGACCATGGGGCACGTCATCCTGGGCGTCGCATTCGTCGTTCTCATGAACACCAAGGCGCGCTTTGAGGAATCGCTGCTGACTCAAAAATTCCCGGAATATCCGGATTACGCACAGCGCACCGGCCGCTTTATTCCGCGGCTGCCCCGCGGCTAGTCAGCGTAAACTAGGCGGGTGACTGACTCTTCCGCCACCCCCGCACACTCCGTAGTTTCCGCCTCGATCGATACCAGTGCTGCGGTGATCACGGAACGCGCCGCGCAGCTGTTGGCCACGATGGCCGAGCGCGTGGTCATCTCGGATGGCGCAATGGGCACCATGCTGCAGGACGCGAATCCCAGCATGGAGGACTACCGGCAGCTGGAGGGCTGCAACGAGATCCTCAATGTCACGAGGCCCGACATCATCCGCGGAATCCACGACGCCTACCTCGATACCGGCGTTGACTGCCTGGAATCGAACACCTTTGGTGCGAACTGGTCGAACCTGTCTGACTACGGGATCGAAGACCGGATCGAGGAACTCGCACGCGAGGGTGCGGCGATTGCCCGCGCCTCGGCCGAACACTACGAGGCCGGGGACGGCCGGATGCGGTGGGTGCTGGGGTCGATGGGTCCGGGAACAAAACTTCCCAGCCTGGGTCACACCACCTATGAGAACCTCAAGTCGACTTTTGCCGAACAGGCCCGAGGCCTGATCGCGGGCGGATCCGACGCCTTCATGATCGAAACCTCGCAGGACCTGTTGCAGACCAAGGCCGCGATCAACGGGTGCAAGCAAGCCATCAACGAGACCGGAATCCGACTGCCCATCTTTGTCGAGGTGACGGTCGAGACCACGGGGACCATGCTGATGGGGTCCGAGATCGGCGCCGCGCTGACCGCGCTGGAACCGCTGGGTGTCGACGCTATCGGCCTGAACTGTGCCACAGGTCCCGCCGAAATGAGCGAGCACCTGCGTCACCTTTCGCAGTATTCGGCTGTCCCCGTCATGTGCATGCCCAATGCGGGCCTGCCCGTACTGGGCCCCAACGGCGCCGTGTACCCGCTGACCCCCGACCAGTTGGCGACAGCGCACGAACAGTTCGTTACCGAGTTCGGTCTGGCACTCGTCGGCGGTTGCTGCGGCACCACCCCCGAACACATGAAGGCCGTCGTCGACCGAATCGGCGGGACTGCGGTGAAACAGCGCACCATCGAATCCGACCCCGGTGTCGCCAGCCTGTACCAGCACGTGCCGTTCGAACAGGACTCGTCGTACCTCGCGATCGGCGAGCGCACGAATTCGAACGGATCCAAGGCGTTCCGCGAGGCCCTGCTGGCCGGGAACTGGGACGATTGCGTCGATATTGCCCGCAACCAGATCCGCGATGGCGCCAACCTGTTGGACGTGTGTGTCGACTATGTCGGACGTGACGGTGTCGCCGATATTCGACAGATCGTGTCGCGTTTCGCATCGGCATCGACCCTGCCTCTCGTCATCGACTCGACCGAACCCGAGGTCATCCGCGCCGGTATGGAATTGATCGGCGGTCGCCCCGTCGTGAATTCGGTGAACTTCGAGGACGGCGACGGACCAGAATCGCGTTACGGCCGCATCATGCCGCTCGTCAAGGAACACGGCGCCGCCGTCATCGCGTTGACCATCGACGAGGAGGGCCAGGCCCGTACGACCGAAGGCAAGGTGCGAATCGCGTCCCGTCTGATTGACGACCTCGTCGACAACTGGGGTATGAAGGTCAGCGACATCATCGTCGACTGCCTCACCTTCCCCATCGCGACCGGGCAAGAAGAGACCCGTCGCGATGGAATCGAAACGATCGAGGCCATCCGCGCGATCAATGCCAAATACCCGGGAATTCACACCACGCTGGGTGTGTCCAATGTGTCGTTTGGTTTGAACCCCGCCGCCCGTGTCGTGCTGAACTCGGTGTTCCTGCACGAGGCGGTAGATGCCGGGCTGGATTCCGCCATTGTCGATGCCGCCAAGATTCGCCCCCTCGCGAGCCTGTCCGACGAAGAGCGCTCGGTCGCGTTGGACCTGGTGTGGGACCGTCGCGAATTCGACACCGACGGTGCGGTCACCTATGACCCACTGGAGAAAATGCTCAACCTGTTCGCGGGTGTCGACATGGCCGCCATCCGTGACCAGCGTGCCGCCGAACTGGCTGCGCTGCCGGTTACCGAGCGCCTTTCCCGCCGCATTATCGATGGCGAACTCAAGGGCCTCGAAGCCGACCTCGATCTGGCGCGTGCCGAGGGCAATACCGCTCTGGCCATCATCAACGATTTCCTGCTGGCCGGCATGCAGGTCGTGGGCGAACGATTCGGCAAGGGCGAAATGCAGTTGCCCTTCGTACTGCAGTCCGCCGAGGTCATGAAAACTGCGGTGGCGCTGCTGGAACCCCACATGGAAAAATCCGAGGCGGCCGGCAAGGGCAAAATCGTGCTCGCGACCGTGCGAGGGGACGTGCATGACATCGGCAAGAACCTCGTCGATATCATCCTGACCAATAACGGTTACGACGTCGTGAACATCGGAATCAAGCAGTCCATCAACGACATCATCGCGGCGGCCGAGGAACACAACGCCGACGTGATTGGCATGAGCGGCTTGCTCGTGAAATCGACCGTGGTGATGAAGGAAAACCTGCTCGAGCTCAATTCGCGCGGGTTGGCCGGTCGTTGGCCCGTCATCCTCGGCGGTGCGGCGTTGACAAGGTCCTATGTCGAAGACGACCTGGCTGACCTGTTCGAGGGAACGGTCCGGTACGCCCGTGACGCGTTCGAGGGACTGGCCTTGATGGAGCCTCTGGTCGCAATCGCCCGCGGCGCCGACCCCGAATCGGTGGGCTTGCCCGCCTTGAAGAAGCGCATTCACCGCGCCAGCAGCCTCATCGTCACCGAAGACGCCGACATGCCCGCCCGATCCGATGTGGCCGCCGACAACCCCGTGCCGGTTCCCCCGTTCTGGGGAACACGAATCGTCAAGGGCGTCCAGCTGGGTGACTACGCCTCGTTCCTCGACGAGCGCGCAACGTTCATGGGGCAGTGGGGGCTGAAGCCCAGCCGCGCCGAGGACGGGGCGTCGTACGAAGAACTCGTCGAAACCGAGGGCCGCCCGCGACTGCGGTACTGGCTGGACCGGATTCTTGCCGAGGGAATCATGGATTCGTCCGTGATCTATGGCTATTTCCCCGCGGTGTCCGACGGTGACGACATGGTCATCCTGCATCACGGCGACGACAAGGACGGCGTGCTGGGTTCCGCCGGAATCCTGGCACCCGACGGCGGCAGCGCTGGGCCGATCGGCACCGAACGACTGCGGTTCTCGTTCCCGCGTCAGCGCCGCGACCGTCACCTGTGCCTGTCCGACTTTGTGCGGCCACAGGAATCGGGTCAGGTCGATGTGGTGGCGTTCCAGCTGGTCACCGTCGGTGCGACGGTCGACAATTTCACCGCGCAGATGTTTGCGAACAACCAGTACCGCGACTACATGGAGCTCAACGGTTTGGCCATGCAGTTGACCGAGGCGCTCGCCGAGTACTGGCATTCGCGCGTCCGTGCCGAACTGGGATTTGGTGCCGAGGAACCGGCGGATCTGGCGGGAATGTTCAAGTTGGACTATCGAGGCGCGCGGTTCAGCCTCGGATATCCCGCGTGCCCCGAGATGGAGGACCGCCGCAAGGTGGTCGAACTGTTGCGCCCCGAACGTGTCGGCGTTGTGTTGTCCGAGGAACTGCAGCTGCACCCCGAACAGTCAACCGACGCGATCGTGTTCCACCACCCCGAGGCCAAGTACTTCTCGGTCTAACGCCGGACGGCCACCTTGGCGCGGGACAGTGCGGCGAGAATCATGGGTCCCACAACGATGATTCCGATCGTGGTGGTGATTGCGCGGACCGTATCCCAGGTCAGCGTCGAGGTCACCAGCGTGTAGACGGCGAAGTGTTCCAGATTGACGGCCAGTTCGCCGCTGGGGACGTACCCGATGCTCGCGGTGGTGCCCACAGCGAACGGCCAGAACCACAGGTTCATTATGGCGCCGAACAGGTACGAGGCGACGATTCCGTACCCGACGAGCATGGCCGTTTCCGCCACGATTCGGGTGCGTCCGTGCAGTGCACCGAGGCGCGGCAGAAACCCTGCGCCGGCACCGACCCATCCCGCCGCGAACATCTGAAATGCGGTCCACGGTCCGATGCCGCCCATGAGGATTCCCGATCCCAAGATGGTGAGCATGCCGAGCACCAGTCCGAATCGTGCGCCTAGCGCATAGCCCGCGAGAATTAGCACGATGAACACGGCCTCGAGTCCGCCCACTCCGGTGCCTCCGATGCGCACCGCCGCAGCCACTGCGGCGAGCACGCCCAGTAACGCAATGGTGTGGGCGCTGCGCAGGTGGCTGTCGAGTATCAGGGCAGTGATGACCGCGAGGACCGGTACGAGTGCCACGGCGATGGCGGGCGCCGCGAGGTCACCCTCGTCGATTCGCGCCGCCGTGAAAAGTGGCCACGCGAAGGCGCTGAGCGCCCCGAGGCTGGCGAGGGCCAGCGGGGCCTGGTGTGTCCAGAAATTACGGTGTTCCGACCGGGGCACGGCAATTGTGGTCATGCGCTGACCTCCACGGTGGTGAATGCGGCGGCGTCGAGCGAATCGCGCGTCGGCATGGGAACCTGCTGTGCGCCCAACAACGCGACGAACTCGCTGTCGTGCGTCGCAACGGTCACGTGCCGCTGCAGCGATTCGGTGCGCAGCAGGTTCGCGATGCGAGCGCGCGCCGAATCGTCGAGACCGCGAGTGGGTTCATCCACCACAAGGTGGGCGGGGTCGTGCGCGGATTGAATAGCGAGCGCGACGATCAGTTGCTGGCCGGTCGACAGGTCGTGGGGGTGCTGCAGGGCCTCGATTCCGCCGTTGCTGATGGACTGGACAATGCCCCATGTGGTGCCTCGTGGCAGCCGTCGGGTGCGGTCGTTGACGGCGCAATCACCCGCGACGCTGGTGGTCAGCAACAGGTCGGCGGCCCGTTCGGGAACGAGTGCGATGGTGGGGTCGGCCGCTGCGGCGCTGTTCAACAGCGTTGTTTTTCCCACGCCATTGGGTCCCAGGATCGCCCGCAGTTCGGGGCGGTGGGACGTCGAGGCGCGGACTGTGTCGGGGGTGTCCCACAGTTCCAGCCCGCCGTGGTGTGCCGTCGAATTCGACAGACGCACGACCGAGGTGGCCAACTCGCGCAGCCCCGCCGTGCGGTGTTCGCTGACGATAACGGCGATATGGGTCTGTCGCACAATCGCGGTCAGCGCGGCCAACACGGTGGCGCGCGATGCGGCATCGAGGTCTGCCAGCGGTTCATCGAGAATCAGGACGGTCGGTTGAATGACCAGTGCGGCGGCGATGGCCACGAGGGTCGCCTCGCCCGCCGACAGTGATGCGGTCGTGCGATCCGCCAAGTGGTCGATGCCCAGTTCGTGGGTGATCGAGGTCGCCCGAAATCTGGCCGCATCCAGTTCACCGCCCGACAGTTCGGCCGACACGATCAGTTCATCCTCGACGGTCTCGGTGATGAACGAGGTGCGCGGGTCCTGGGGGACGAAGCCCACGAAATGCGCCGTATCGCGTGGGGGCGTGTCCCGACGATCCACGGCGCCCACGTGTAAGGTTCCGAGTTGGGTTCCTCCGTCGAGGTGCTGAAACTGTCCGGCCAGTGCGCGCAACAGCGTGGTTTTCCCGGACCCCGTGTCACCGGTCACGACTGTCACACTGCCGGGTGCGCAGCTGAGGTCCAGGTCACCGATGATCAGCCGATCCCCGTGGAACAGACTCAGTCGACGGGCCTCGACCGGGAACTCGCACATGCCGGTCGCACGCTGGGTGGAGTGTCCAAACCCGCGCGATTCCATGGCGGCCCCCGTGTTCAACGCCAGTTCAACGCTGCGGGTCACGACGGCCGACACAACGAGGGCGGCCCCACGGACTCCGTGCACGCCTCGAATCCCCGCGCTGCGGCGCACGGAGGTGACCGATGCCACGACCGCGGGAAACGCGGACAGCATGATGCCCAGCGCCGTCAGAATCGAACGCCCGTGAACGCTGTGGCGCAGAGCGCGAAGGATTCGGCGAAAGTCGACGAACGCGAGAAGGGCTCCCCAGGCGACGAGGAACATCGCCACGGGAAATGCGCTGACTGCCGCCAACCACAGACCCTCGACGCTGACCTCGCCCCACAGAGTGACCGTCGACAGGGGGTCGGGCAGTCTCATTGACGGGATGGTCCACAACACCGTGTCACCGCCCGCGCCATTGAAGACGGAACGGTACACCAGTCGCAGTGCCACAAAAATCACCGCAGCCCACAGCGCAAACCGCAGCGGTCGCGGGTCAATGCTGCGGCGACGAGTCATACGACGAGGTTAGCTGGCGGGGGTGGGGGTTGCGCCGGCCGTGCTGAACATGAATCCCAGAGCATCACCCGGGCCGACGGGCTGGGTGGTGACACCCTCCATCGCGTAGGCCCACTCGGGCGCATCGGGGGTCGAGATCCACAGCGCCCAGTATGCAAAGGCGGGGGGCATGGTGGCACACGTTTCGAGGTAGGGGTCCTCGCCCTCGACAGTGAATTCCTCGGTGCTCGAGGGCTGGCCGTCGATGCGGCAAATAACGGCGTCACCGTAATCGGCAGTTCCCTCGGTGGTGATGCCCAGCTGGCTTAGGGCCTCGGATGCGGTGATCGTCTCGCCCTCGGCGATGGCGACGCATTCTTCGACGCGGTCCTGCCCCAACACGTCATAATCGATGACGATCGTGACGCCGGCACAGACCTCGGGGGCCGCGGCATCGGTGGTTGCGGGGGTTGTGCCACCCGTCTGGCAGGCCGCCAGAGTCACGGCGAGGGCGGCAGCGCCGAATCCGGCGAGAGTGGTACGGGCGTGCGACATGGGCCTCCTATGGTGATGACTGATAACGACCACATCGGCATCGACAGGCGCTCTGCCCACCATCTTAGCGAGTTTCGGGCACGCCCAATCCCCCGTGATTCGACAGGGGGCGCCGGTTTTTAGGCGACGCCGCCGACGATGACAGTCTGGCCCAAAACCTCGTCATCCGCGCCTCGGACCACAACCGTGACGATCTGGCCATAGTTCCCGCGCCACTCACTGTGCAGTCGGTCCAATTCGGCGGGGTCGACCTCGGCGCTCGCGGTCAGCGTGCCGTTGGCCGAGGACTCGATCGTCGCGTTGACGCCGTTGATCGTGATCGCCACCTCTCTCGCCGTGGTGTGGACGATCGCCGTCACGACGGTGTCGTGAAGTTCGGCGTCCACATCGAGAGTGACCTCGTTCGTGCTCGTGATGCCCGTGGATACCCAGTCCATCGCGGGAAGTTCGGGGGTTCGAGGCGAGGCCACACGGCGCGAACGAATCTGTTCAAACGCCCAACCGTACGACAGCAGGGAGTTGTCCTCGTACGAACGACCCGCAAAGGTCAGGCCCACCGGCATGCCGATGTCGGACATGACTCCCATCGGCACAGTCACGGTGGGGATTCCCAGGTGGCGGGGAACGAGGTTGCCGTTCGACACCCACACGCCGTTACGCCAGGCGTCCTTGGCCGAATCCAGGTTGATGTCGGCGTCAGCGGGTCCGACATCGGCGGCCGCCGGGAACACAATCACATCGAGGCCCAGCAAATTCATCCACTGTTCGAGGTCGACGCGTCGAGCCTCTTCCAGTCCGATGATGCCGTCGCGAATCGTCGGAATGTCGGCCAGTTCGGGCACGCCACGCTCGGTGGCAAAGGTGACATAGTCGGCGAGGTCCACGTCGTCGGGTGCGAAACGGTGCAGGTGGTCGTCATACTGGCCGGGAACCGAGCCGGTGGGGACGGGGAAAATTGCGGGACCATCGACGTCGGCCAGGGCGTGCAACTGGGGGTCGCCGTTGGCGTCGAGGAAGTCATTCCACGACCACACGACGAGGTCCATCAGTTCCCGTTCGGCGAACTCGGCGGGGACCAACCCGCGGGTCGCCAGGTCGTTCGTGCCCTTGGCCTCGTAGTTGGTGACGACGGGGAAGTCCACCTCGAGCACGGTCGCGCCAGCCGCTTCGAGGTCCGCGCGGGCCGTTTCCCACAGCTCGATGACGCTGTCACGGGTGACGATCTGGTCCGACGATTCGGTGTCCTTGTTGATGTACATCCGAGGCACGCCCACAGTTTTGCCCGCCAGTGCGCCACGGTTTTCCAGACGTTCGTAGTTGCGGGGACGCAGCGCCGAGCTCTTGGGGATCAAGATCCAGGGCTGGGTGCGCCAGAAGTCGCCGCGGGTGTCGTCGTCATCATCAACGACCACATTGAGCAGTTCCAGCATGTCGGTCATGGTGCGGGTGTGGGGGACGACGACATCCATCGTGGGG
This sequence comes from uncultured Gulosibacter sp., assembly GCA_964599975.1. Lineage (GTDB taxonomy): Bacteria > Actinomycetota > Actinomycetes > Actinomycetales > Microbacteriaceae > MWH-TA3. Next base: position 19,279 of record CAZRHP010000010.1, on the reverse strand, counting down.
ACCAGCGGCCAGTTTCCGCGCACTGAGATCACGCCGCGCGACGGGGTGTACGCGCAGAGTCCGTTGTTGGACGCGGGTGCGCGACCCGATGACCAGGTTTCTTCTCCCAAACCGAAGGCGCCAAAGCTGGCGGCCGTGGCGGTGCCCGAACCGTTGGACGACCCGGACCCGAAGGCCGCGGTGAGGAAGTCGGCGTTGTACGGGCTCTCGGCGCGACCATACACACCGCGTTGCATTCCACCGTTTGCCATGGGGGGCATGTTCGTCAGTCCCAGCAGCACGGCTCCGCCGTTGCGTAATTGCGAGATGGTGAACGCATCGTCGGTGGCGACGAGGTCGCGGAACGCGGGTGAACCCGATGCGACTGTCAAACCGCGCGCCTTGTAGCTGTTCTTGGCGGTGTAGGGGATGCCATCCAGGGGTGACAGGGTTTCGCCCTGCGCGCGGCGCAGATCCGATTCGCGGGCTTCGGCAAAGGCGTCGGGGTTCAGGACGGGGACAGCGTTGAGAGTGATGCCGTGGCGGTCGTACAACGCGATGCGGTTCATGTAGTCAGCGACGAGTTCGACGCTGGTGACCTCGCCCGATTCCAGAGCGGCACGCAGTTCGGCGATGCTTTTTTCTACAACGTTGTATTGATGCATCCGTTCAGAATACTGTGCAAACCCGAGGCTCAACTATTCGATATCGGACCTGTTGTGTAATTGGCGCGACCACGCACAACGACTGTGCGATGGAACAACAACTATGCGTCGATGCGGTCCATCAGCCCGGCACGGACTTCGGGCCATTCGTCGACCGTGATCGAATACACGGCGGTGTTGCGCAGGGTGCCGTTCGGCATGACCATGTCGTTGCGCAGCATGCCGTCGAGTTTCGCGCCCAGCTTGCTGATCGCGGCACGGGACTGGCTGTTCTTTTCGTGGGTGCGCAGCTCCACCGCGTTGCAGCCCAACACCTCGAACGCGTACTGCAGCATGAGCAGTTTCATCTCGGGGTTGATGTGCGTACCGTGCACCGATTTGGCCAACCAGGTCGATCCGATTTCGACTTTTTTGTTGTCGAGGCGCATGTTCATGAAGGTGGTCATGCCGACGGGTGTTCCCGTCGACGCGTCGATGACGGCGAAGGGCATCATGGTGCCCGCGGCGTACAGTCCGTGTCGTCGGTCAATCTCGGCGGTCATGCCCTCGCCGTTGGGGATGAAGGTGTACCACAGGTCCCACAGTTCGTCGCGGTCGCTGATGCGGGCCAGTTCGTCACGGTGCGAGTGGTCGAGGGGTTCCAGTCGAACGTGGGCGCCGTCCAGAACGGGCATCTCGGGAAGAGTCATGAGCCCAGTTTAGGCAGGGGCTAGTGTGGGGTGACGATACATGAGGGCGGTTCCGATGGGCTGGATGCGACGCTACAGCGCCGATCTGCTGCTGTTGGGCGTAGCCGTGGTGTGGGGCAGCAGTTATCTGGCCGCCAAGGTGTTGACCGAACACGGGTCTGTTTTTTCGTTGCTCGCATTCCGATTCCTCGTCGCCAGCGTCATCATGATTGTGGTGTGGGCGGTGCGCCGCGAGGGTTTCGTGGACCGGCGAGGGCTGCTGATCGCCATCATGTTCGGTGTCACCCAGGCAGGAATTTTGAGCCTGGAAACCTGGGGTGTGAAGTACACCAGCGCCACGAATGCCGGCCTGATCATCAGCATGACAATCGTGTTCACGCCGATTTTGGAATCCGCGTGGATGAAGCGGTGGCTGCCGCGCGGATATTTCGTGGGTGCTGTCGCCGCCGTCGTGGGCGTCGTCCTGTTGGTGTCGGGCGGCGGTTTCGACCAGTTGAACTGGGGTGACGCGTTGATGCTCGCCGCCGCTGTTACCCGGTCGATTCACGTGACGGCCATGGGGCGACTGACCGCGGGTTTCACGTATGGGTCGGTGACCATCACCCTGATCCAGACGCTGGTGTGTGCCGTGTTGTTCACTCTCGCGGATGTGCCGGGAGTAATCGCGAGTGCGCAAAGCTATGGCCTGTGGGAGTGGCTTGATGTTCTGTATTTGGCCGCGGCATGCACCGTGTTTGCGTTCCTTGTGCAGTTGTGGGCGATTCGCCGGACGTCCGCCGCGCGGGTCAGCTTGCTGTTGGGAACGGAACCGATTTGGGCGGTCATCGTGGGCGTCGGTTTGGGGTCCGAGGTCATCACGTGGTTGGGTATCGCGGGAGCGTTGCTGATCGTGGGCGGCAGTTACCGGGCGCAGGGCATCGAACTGCGTCACCGGTTGGCGGCGCAGTCCGAACCGGCCGGTCCCACGGCGCGGGCAACGGCGGCGGATTTACCTGCCGGCTAGTCGATCCGAGGCGCGCCTCGGTTTCGGTTTAGCCCAGTTCTGACAGCACGCGGTCGATGATGTCGAGGCCCGCCCGCGCTTCGTCGGCGGTGACCACACAGGGCGGAACGACGTGCAGTCGGTTGTCGGCGATAAAGGGCAACAGTCCAGCGCCCAGCAGCGCCGACTTCAGGGCGCCCATCCACGCGGCGGTTACCGGGGCCTTGGTGTCGCGGTCGGTGACGAATTCAACGGCCCAGAACACACCCGACCCACGGACATCGCCGATCATGCTGTGGCGTGACGCCAATTCGGCCAGCCCCGGCCCCAGCACGTCGTTGCCGATCATGCGGGCATTGTCGACAACGCCCTCGTCCTCCATCGCGGTGATGGTGGCGACGATGCTGGCGCAGGCCAGCGGGTGACCCGAATAGGTCAGGCCGCCGGGGAAGACGCGGTCATCGAAGGTGGCGGCGATGGCGTCGGAAATGATGACACCGCCCACGGGGATGTACCCCGAGTTCACGCCCTTGGCGAACGTGATGAGATCGGGGGTGACATCGAACGCGTCGAACGCGAACCATTCGCCGGTGCGACCGAACCCGGCCATGACCTCGTCGAGGATCAGCAGAATTCCATAGCGGTCACAGATGTCACGAACACCGGCGAGGTAACCGGGAGGCGGTGTGAGAATTCCCGCGGTTCCCGGAACGGTTTCGATCAACAGCGCGGCAATCGAGGCGGGACCCTCGGCCTGGACGACACGCTCGAGGTGGTGAAGTGCCCGTTCGGTTTCCTGGGCGGGAGTGGTGGCCAGTATTCGGAGCGGTACCGGTAGGGGCCGAACACGTGGTGGTGTCCGCGGGCGAATTCGTTGGGAATTCGGCGCCAGTCACCCGTCGCGACAATGGCCGCACCGGTGTTGCCGTGGTATGAACGGTAGAACGAGATGACCTTGTCGCGGCCCGTGTGCAAACGCGCCATGCGGATTGCGTTTTCGTTGGCGTCGGCGCCACCGTTCGTGAAGAAGACCTTGTTGAACCCGTCGGGTGCGTGGTCGAGAATTTTCTGGGCGGCGAGGGCGCGAATGTTGTTCGCATGTGCCGGTGCGACGGTGGTCAGCACGTCGGCCTGCTGCTTGATCCCCTCGATGACGGCGGGGTGCTGGTGTCCGATGTTGACGTTGACGAGCATGCTGGAAAAGTCGAGGTACGAGTTGCCCTCGTAGTCCCACACGGTGCTGCCCTTTCCGCCGGCGATCACGAAGGGGGCAAGGCTGCCTTGGGCTGACCACGAGTGGAAAACCGAGGCGGTGTCGGCGTCGCGTACAGCGGCATTGTTGGCGGGGTTGCGGAGTGAATCGTTCATGGGGTCCTTGTCGTCGTTGACTGGTGTGAGCCTATCAATTTCCTTGGCGTGGGCGGGCGCTTCGTCCATTCTCGGGCGGGGGCCGGGCCGTGGTGATACCGTGAAGTTCACCCCACTTGCCCCCGTTCGCACCCGTTGAAGGAACCCGACCATGTCGAAGCGCCCCACCATTCTGGATGTGGCCGAGCGCGCGGGTGTGTCGAAATCGTTGGTGGGAATGGTGTTCGCGTCATCCGAGGGCGTGGGTGCGGTTCGACGGGAACGCGTGTTACGCGCGGCGGCAGAGCTGGGGTACACGCCCAATGCCTGGGCGCGGTCCTTGCGGTCGAACTCGGCGGGGTTTGTGGGCATTATCGTCGCCGACTTTCACAACCCGCTGTTTACGGAAATTGCTGATTCTGCCCGCCAATTTTTTGCCCAACAGGGTGTGTTCAGTTTCGTCTCGGTGGCGTCAATCGTGGACGGCCCGGCGGGTCCCGTCGTCGACCCCGCGCCGATTCAGCACCTTTTGGACCTGAAGCCCAGCAGCATCTTGATTGTTGGGGGTTTGCCCGACCACGGCCCGCTGGCGTCCCTGCCCGAGGATTTTCCCGTGGTGATCGCGTTGTCGTCCGCCACTGATGTGCCCGGCGCGGCAGTGGTTCGCAGCGACGACTCCGCGGCGATGCGGTTAGTGTCGGACCATTTGCGGGGGTTGGGCCACACCCGCGTCGCGTATGTGGGCCCGATGGGTCGTCTGGTGGCGGATCGCCGTCGCGAGGCCTTTGAGCACCAGGCCAAGTCCGCCGGGTTGGACGTCGTCACGGTGTCGACGGGTGGCCGCTTGGATGAACGCGGTGGATTCGAGGCGGCCGCCTCGGTCTTGGCGTCGGATGAGTCGGTGACCGCCATCGTGTGTTTCAACGACAACGTGGCGTTTGGTGTGCAGGACGCGACCTCGCGCGCAACCGCTGCCGGCCACGTGCCCGTTGCGGTAACCGGTTATGACAACACCTACATCGCACAGCTGGAGAGAATTTCGTTGACATCGGTGGATCAGAAGACCTCAGAAATTGTGCGGGTGGCGTGCGGGTTGTTAGCGGACCCTGGCACGTGGCCTGGCCGTCGGGGAACGGACACGTTGGTCGCCCCGGGCTTGGTGATGCGGTCGTCGACGACTGCCATCACTGTCGCGCCGTAATTCGGGGGTGTTGCCTGCGTCCGTAAGATGCTATTCTTCAAAAATTGGAAGGTTCCATTTTTTTACAGGAGAGAAGCACATGACACACACCACAGTTGGCGTCGGCCTGATCAGCGTGGGCTGGATGGGCAAGGTCCACAGCCGTGCCTATCAGTCCATCCCCGTCGTGTACCCCGAACTCGGCATCACCCCCCGACTGGTTATAGCCGCCGACACCGAACCTTCCCGCGCTGACTACGCCCGCGACGTGCTGGGCTATGCCGAGTCGACTCTCGATTACCACGAGGTTCTCGCACACCCTGATGTCGATGTCGTGTCGATCTGTGCCCCCAACTTCCTGCACGCCGAAATCGGCATCGCCGCCGCCCGCGCGGGCAAGGCCTTCTGGATTGAAAAGCCCGTGGGACGTGGAGTCGACGAGACCACGGCCGTCGAAACCGCCGCGGTCGACGCTGGAGTCGTCACCAGCATCGGGTTCAACTACCGTCACGCACCCGCCATCGAAAAGGCCAAGGCCCTGATCGCCGACGGTTCGCTGGGGCGCATCACGAACATCCGTGGCACGTTCTTTGCCGACTATTCCGCCGAGCCCAATGGTGCTCTGTCGTGGCGCTTCAACCGAAAGCTTGCCGGCAGTGGCGTGCTGGGCGACCTGATGGGTCACCTCGCCGACCTCGTCCAGTACATGTTGGGCCCCGTATCGGACGTCACCGGTATGACCTCGACCATCCACACGCACCGCCCCATCCAAAAGATGGGCACCGGCACGCACTTTGACGTCATCGAGGGTGGCGAGATGGGCCCTGTCGAGAACGAAGACTATGCGGGAATGCTCGTACGATTCGGCCCCGACGCTGTCGCCGCTGGTGCGGTCGGAACCCTCGAGGCCTCACGTGTCGCCGTCGGCCCCCGCGCCTCGTACAACGTCGAAATTTATGGCACCGAAGGCTCACTCATGTGGGACTTTGAACGCATGAACGAACTTCAGGTCGCCATTGGCCGCAAGGGCGACCTCGTCGGTTACCAGCGCGTCATGGCCGGCCCCGGTTTCGGTGATTTTTCGCACTTCCAGCCCGGAGCGGGAACCGGCATGGGCTTCGATGACCTCAAAGTCGTCGAGGCGCGCAAATTCCTCGAGTCGTATGTCGGGTCACGTCACCTGAACTCGAACATTCACGATGCCGTGTCCGCGGCAAAGATTGTGGATGCCGCCGAAAAGTCCGCTGAAACCGGACAGTGGATTGCGATCACACCCACCCCGGGCGTGACGTCGGCCATTCGCGCCTAGGCTCACCGGAAAGCAGACAAAGCAAAAGCCCCCGAAGCTCGGGGGCTTTTGTACTGTGGCTCCGACCGGCATCGATCCGGTGACCTTTCGATTTTCAGTCGAACGCTCTACCAACTGAGCTACAGAGCCAGGAGTTTGTCGCTCCTAGACAAAAGAGCCTCCGCGAGAGAGACTCTGGCAACCGCGACCCTGACGGGACTTGAACCCGCGACCTCCGCCGTGACAGGGCGGCACGCTAACCAACTGCGCTACAGGGCCTTGCTTATTTAATTATTGACCTTGGAGTGACCCCAACGGGATTCGAACCCGTGCTACTGCCGTGAAAGGGCAGCGTCCTAGGCCACTAAACGATGGGGCCGTGCCACTGCTTGCGCAGCAACCTTCACGAGTTTACGGTGTTTGTTCTCAAAAGGCAAACCGCCCGCCCAGCGCAAATTCGGGTGGCCACAGAAATGGCAGGTAATCTGGAACTTCGTGGAGGAAGGGGGCCGTATGCGCACACATCGAATCGCCGTCGCGGCAACCGCTTTCGCGCTCGCATCGGGCATGCTGTTGACCCCCACGCTCAGCGACGCCAGCTTCGCCGCCGGCTACCCCAGCTGGGCCGACGTGCTCGAAGCCCGCAACGATGTGGCGGCCAAGCGTCAGGCAATTGCCCAACTGCAGGCCATCCTGGACGAACTGACCAGCACAGCCGAAGCGGCCAACAAGGAGGCACAGCGACTGGGCACAATCTTCCAGGAAGCCCAACAAAAATTTGACGAGGCAGCCTACCGCGCCGACCAGCTGCAAGCCCAGGCCGATGCGGCCGAGGCCGAAGCCGACGCCTCGAGGCTGCGTGCCGGCCAGTTCATCTCGGAACTCGCCCGTGTCGGTTCGGTCGACCTGTCGACCAGCCTGTTGTCGGACGCCTCGGGTGCCGAAGACCTGCTGTCGCGCCTCGGATTTGCGTCGATCATCGCGGAACAGGCCGACGGCATTTACGACCGCGCCATTCAGGACCAAAACAACGCCCAGTCGCTGAGCGACCAGGCCACCGTGGCACGTGAACTGCGTGAGACCCTGCGCAAGGATGCCGAGAAGGCATTCAGCGAGGCCCAAGTTGCGGCGCAGGCCGCACAGGCCGCCGTCAACGAGCAGCGCGCCAACGAAGCCACACTCCGCGCACAGCTGGCCACGCTGATCGAAAACCGTCGTGCGACCGAGGCCGAATACGAAAAGGGCCTCGAGGAACAGGGCACCGCTGGGCCCGACCTGCCCGCCGGATCCATCTCGGCCTCGGGCTGGGCCAAGCCCGTCTCGGGCTACATCTCGAGCGCCTATGGTTTCCGCCGCCACCCGATTTCCGGAAACACGGTGTTCCATGCGGGCGTCGATATCGCCTCCAGCTGTGGCACGCCCGAGTACGCGGCCGCTGCCGGCACCGTCATTTACGCGGGCTGGAACGGCGGTTACGGCAACTTCATCATGATCGACCACGGCAACGGACTCACCTCCAGCTATGGGCACATCAAGGATGGCGGCATCCTCGTGAACTACGGTGACCGTGTGTCGGCGGGCACACAAATTGCACAGGTCGGCACCACGGGTGCCTCGACTGGCTGCCACCTGCACTTCGAGATTCGCCAGAACGGCATCACCACCAACCCCTCGTCCTTCATGTCGGGGCAGGGCATCCGACTGGGCTAACTCGTCGGGGAATTGTGCAGCTCACATCTAAAAACGATGCGCGGACGGTAGGTCAATTTCCGACGCCCTCGGCGGAGTAGCATCACAACAGTAGCCAACTGTGAAGGACAACGCGATGTGCGCACGAACCCCGAAACGATTCTCATGACGGTGCAGGAATACCGAACCGATGTGGTGGTCGTTGGCGCTGGAATGACCGGGCTGACTGCCGCACGGTTGCTGGCGAAACATGGACGATCTGTTGTTGTGGTCGAGGCGCGGGATCGAATTGGGGGCCGAATTCACACCGAACGCCGGGACGGGTGGACGACCGACGTCGGCGCTTCGTGGATTCACGGCATCGAGGACAGCCCCATCGCTGATGCCTGTGCCGCCTTGGGAATCGAGTGGCGCGAGTTTACGGTCGGTAGTTTCCAAGCCGGCGGCCGACCCATCGCGTACTTTGACCCCGCTGGAACGCGACTCGGCCACGACGCCGCGGAACAATTCATCGATGACGTTGCCGAGTTTGACGAGTCGTTAACCCACACGATTGCCGCAATACCCGCGGGAAGTTCGTATCGTGACGCGGTGAACGACACCCTGGACGTGTTGGGTTGGGACCCCGAGAGGTCCGCACGCGTCCGGGAATTCATGCAACATCGCACCGAGGAACAGTACGGCGCACAGTTCACGCGAATCGACGCTCACGGGCTCGACGGCGAAGAAGTTTTCGGTGATGAGGTTGTGTTCCCCGGCGGATACGACCAACTTCCGCACCGCCTCGGCGAGGGTCTGGACATTCGGAAGAACGAGGCGGTGACCCAGATCGAGCGTGGAGCGAACGGAGTCACGGTTGTCACCGCACATTCGGTATTCCGTGCGGATCATGTGATTGTGACAGTGCCCGTCGGCGTGTTGCACGCAGGCGAGATCAACTTTGTTCCTGAATTACCCGCCGACACCGTTGACGCGTTGAATGCGTTCGGAATGAATGACTTCGAAAAAGTCATCCTCCGCTATGACCACAAGTTTTGGGACGACGATGTCTATGCAATTCGTCGGCAGGGGCCAGCTGGGGATTGGTGGCATTCCTGGTACGACTTGACCAATCTGCACGGTTCCTTCGCGCTGCTGACCTTTGCCGCCGGGCCGTGTGCGATCGCGACTCGGCACATGTCCGACGACGAGGTCGCGGGTCTCGTGTCCGATGCCTTGCGTGAAATGTACGGTGACGCAGTTCCCGACCCCATCGCTGTGCACCACACTGCGTGGCGTGATGACCCGTTCGCGCACGGCTCGTACTCGTATCTGCGCGTTGGTGCGGATACGTCGGCGTTTGAACGACTGGCCGCACCGATTGACGGCGTCCTGCAGATCACTGGCGAGGCAACCTGGCAGGACGACTCCGCCACTGTTGCCGCCGCCATGTTTTCAGGGCACCGAGCGGCCGAAAATGTGCTGGGTCACCCCATCCCCATCAGTGGGGCGTGGGAGTAGCCATTATCTGGATGAGGCGCGAAGGGACGTGATGCGCGCTCGGCACAATTTTGCTGTTGGCTCGAACGGGCTTCACTGCGATAATTGCGGCCATGAGCATCGACATCGACGCGGTGCGCGCTGAAACTCCTGGTATCGGGCGCGGCACTTTCCTCCACTCCGCGGGTTCCTCACTTCCGACCCAGACAACTCTCGACGCAGTAATTTCCCACCTTCGTCGTGAGTCCGAAATCGGGGGTTACGCGGCCGCGGTCGAAGCCACCGACGTGCTCGCAGCGGGTCGGGTGGACCTTGCAGCATTGGTGAATGGCGCACCGAGTGAAATCGCGCTGACGACCAGTGACTCGGCCGCGTGGGTAAAAGCATGGTGGGGGTGGGTCGCAGGCGGCAATGTACCCAGCGGCAGCACCGTGCTGATTGACCGCCTTTTCTACCACTCCCACTATTCCGCGCTGGAGTCCACGCGTAAGCTTGTCGACTTCACAATCGAAGTGATGCCCTCTTTGCCCGATGGAACAACCGATATCTTTGCTGTCACAATCGGGGACCACATCAGTGTCGTGTGTGCCACCATGATCGCCACGCACTGTGGGAACGTGAATCCCATATCCGAACTCGGATTGATTGCCTGCGCGGCCGGTGTCCCCCTTTTCGTTGATGCATGCCAGGGGTTGGGGCAGTTGCAGCTGGACGTTCGCGAACTCGGGTGTGACGTCTTGACGGCTACAGGTCGCAAATTCCTGCGCGCGCCTCGAGGCACGGGAATGTTGTGGGTGTCGTCGGACATTGTCGACCGGTTTGTACCTCCAGGACTCGACGCGACCAGCACACGGTGGAAATTGGGTGGTGAATTGGACATCACCTCGACGACTGGTCGTTTCGAGGAGTTCGAGCTGCCCTACGCCGCAATGGTTGGTCTAGCCGCGGCTGCTCGGCAGGCCCTGGAAATTGGTATGCCCGCAATCGAAGAACGCGCAGCCGGTCTCGCCGCGGATTTGCGCACGAGCCTCGGGGCTGTATCCGGCATAACGGTTCACGAAACAGCAGTACGTCGAAGCGCGATCGTTACGTTCTCGGTCGAAGGAGTTGCGCCCTCAGCAGTGGTGAATGCGGCAGCCGATGCAGGAATCACCATCGGCGAATCTACTTCTGATTGGTCCACTCTCGATATGAGCGCGAAGGGGCTACATCGGGTCGTACGTGCCTCACCCCACTACTTCAACACCGAATCTGAAGTGGAACACCTCGTCGATACGGTTGAGCTCCTTGTGCGCTAGGTCCCTTTGCGCCATTCCGAATTGCAAACGCCCCAACCGTCTGATCCGTAGTCAGACGGTTACGTTCACTCCCTTGTAAATCACGTGTCGCATCAGATTGAGGTGCACACCGAAAATGAGCACCAACGCAACAGCGGGCCACACGTTTCCGTGTGACCCGCCGTAAAAGTGGTTGTTAGTGACCGTGGCCGGGGAAGCGGGCGATGCCCTCTTCGACGATGGCTTCAGCCTCGGCGCGGCCCTGCCAACCCTCGGTCTTGACCCACTTGCCGGGCTCGAGGTCCTTGTAGTGCTCAAAAAAGTGTTCGATTTCCTTCTTCGTGAACTCGGGGATGTCGTCGATGTCCTGGATGTGAGCCCAACGGGGGTCCTTGTCGGGAACGGCGATCACCTTGGCGTCGCTGCCGCCGTCATCGGTCATGTTGAATACGGCGACGGGACGAACCTTGACACCAACACCGGGGAACAGGGGGTAGTCCAGCAGCACGAGCACGTCTACGGGGTCGCCGTCGAGTCCCAGGGTGTTCTCGAAGTAACCGTAGTCGGTGGGGTACACAAAGGTCGTGTACAGCACGCGGTCGAGGTACACGCGACCGGTCTCGTGGTCGACTTCGTACTTGTTGCGGCTTCCCTTGGGGATTTCAATTACGGCGGCGTATCCGGCCATGTTCGCTCCTTCAGTGTGAACTGTTCTGGGGTAACCTTACCGCGTGAGCGACCCCAGCCCTCAGCGCATGCCCCGCCTTTCGCCGGCGGTTGCGCGGGTGCGTGTGGCGGTCCGGCCGGTCGTCGAATCGTGTGTTCGCGAGCGCCGCGGTACCCCGATGGTGGTGGCGTTCAGCGGTGGCGCCGATTCATTGGCGTTGCTGCGGGCGACCTGCTTCGAGGCGCGTCGTCACGGTATCCCGGTGGCCGCCGTCATTGTCGACCACGGGTTGCAGGCGGGTTCCGCCGAGGTCGCTGCGGCGGCGGCGGGGTGGGCCGAACAGGCCGGCTGCGACATTGTCCGTGTGGTTCCCGTCACGGTGGGGACTACCGGCGGGATGGAGGCCGCGGCCCGGGACGCACGGTATTCGGCGCTCGCCGATGTGGCGGCGGATTTGGGGGCCGACACCGTTCTGGTGGGCCACACCGCGGACGACCAGGCCGAAACGGTGTTGCTGGGGTTGACCCGAGGCTCGGGCCCGACGAGTTTGCGGGGGATGCCCGATCGCGACGGTGTGTTTGTGCGCCCGCTGTTGACAGTGACTCGCGAAACGACCCGAGCCGCCTGCGAGGCCGAGGGGCTGCAGTGGTGGGATGACCCCCACAACGTGGACCACTCATTTGTGCGTGTTCGGATTCGCGAAAAGGTTCTGCCGCAGCTGGAGAAGGACTTGGGCCCCGGAATTTCCGCTGCTCTTGTGCGCACGGCGCACCTGTTGCGCGACGATGACGACGCTCTGAACCAATTGGCGCAGGCCGAATTCGACGCACACCGTTTGATAGATCTCACCGCGGTGGAATTCCCCGTTTCCGCGCTAATCCGCCAGTTTTCCGCCATCCGCAGCCGGGTGATTCGGCTGGCAGCACACGCCGCCGGAATTGGCGCCCTGAGTTCCACCCATACGGCGGCCATTGATGCGCTGGTTACCGACTGGCACGGACAGAAAGCCATCAATGTCCCGGGCGGTAATGTGGAACGACACGAGGGACGACTCGTGTTCACCGCAACATAAGAGGGCATATGCGTTACGACGACATCCGCGAAGACCTGGACGAACTGATTGTGAGCGAGGAACAAATCCTGGCGCGACTGGACGAACTGGCACGCGAGGTCGAGCGCGATTACGAGGGCAGCACGCCTCTGATTCTGGGTGTTTTGAAGGGCGCGGTCATGGTGGTGTCCGATTTCGCGCGGGCGCTGCGCATCCACGCCGACATGGACTGGATGGCGGTGTCGTCGTATGGCACCGGCACGGTCTCGAGCGGCGTGGTGAAAATCCTCAAGGACCTCGACACCGATGTCACCGGTCGCGACGTTCTGATCGTCGAGGACATCATCGACTCGGGGCTGACGCTGGCATGGTTGCGTGACAACCTGATCTCGCGCGGCGCTAAATCGGTCAAAATCCTCACCGCACTGCGCAAACCCGATGCCGTTATTTCCGATGTTGTTCCCGATTACCTCGGTTTTGACATCCCCAACAAGTTCATTGTCGGTTATGGCTGCGATTATGCAGAGAAGTACCGCAACCTGCGGGACGTGGCGGTCTTGTCGCCCAAGATGTACTCCTAGAGCGAATTCCTGGGTAAAGCCTCACTATTCGCGGGTACTCTGGCGTAACGACTTTCTATTGACGGAGTGATTGAGCGTATGAAGAAAATGGCTCGTGGCCCTTGGCTGTACATTGTGGCCGCCTTGGCAGTGTTGTGGGTCGGACTCTTGCTGTTCGGTCGCGTCACCTACTCGCCTATTTCGACCAAGGAGGGTCTGGAATTCCTGTCGTCGGGACAGGTTGCTTCGGTTGTCGTCACCGACCGCGAACAGCGCGTCGACATGGAATTGAAGACTCCGCACGAGACCTATGGTTCGAACGTTCAGTTCTATTACGTTGCACCCCGCGGACTCGAGGTCCTGACGGTTATCACCGAGGCCAACCCTGAAAAGTTCACCGACAAGGTGCCCACCGAGGAATGGTGGCAGGCGCTTCTGGGGCTGCTGTTCCCCTTCATTCTTATTGCCGCACTGTTCTGGTTCATGATGTCGCGCGCCGGCGGTGCGGGTGGTGCGATGCAGTTCGGTCGCTCCAAAGCGAAGCTGTTCAACAAGGAAGACCCGCAGGTCACTTTCGCCGATGTGGCCGGTTCCGACGAGGCAATCGAGGAACTCAACGAGATCAAGGACTTCCTGAAGTCGCCCGAGCGTTTCCAGAAACTGGGTGCCAAGATCCCCAAGGGCGTGCTGTTGTACGGCCCTCCCGGCACAGGTAAGACCCTGTTGGCGCGCGCCGTCGCCGGCGAGGCCGGTGTGCCGTTCTACTCGATTTCGGGTTCCGACTTCGTCGAGATGTTTGTCGGTGTCGGCGCCAGCCGCGTTCGAGACCTGTTCCAGATCGCCAAGGACAACGCCCCCGCGATCATCTTTATCGACGAAATCGATGCCGTCGGTCGACACCGTGGCGCCGGTATGGGTGGCGGTCATGACGAGCGCGAGCAGACCCTCAACCAGCTTCTCGTCGAGATGGACGGTTTCGACCCCAAGGCCAATGTCATCATGATTGCCGCCACGAACCGCCCCGACATTTTGGACCCCGCGCTGTTGCGCCCCGGTCGTTTCGACCGCCAGATTCAGGTCGATGCCCCCGACTCGAAGGGCCGCGCCCAGATTCTATCGGTGCACTCCAAGGGCAAGCCGATGGCGAAGGACGTCGACCTCGAGGTCCTGGCGCGCAAGACCCCGGGCTACACGGGCGCGGACCTGGCCAACGTCATCAACGAGGCCGCCCTGTTGACCGCTCGTGCGGGCAAGAAGCAGATTACGAACGAGGCGCTCGACGAGGCCGTCGACCGCGTGATGGCCGGACCGCAGCGCCGTTCGCGTGTGATGAAGGACAAGGAGCGTCTGATCACCGCGTACCACGAGGGTGGTCACGCCCTCGCCGCCGCCGCGATGAACCACACGGACCCGGTCACGAAGGTCACCATCCTGCCGCGCGGACGCGCCTTGGGGTACACCCTCGTCGTGCCGTTGGACGACAAGTATTCGATCACCCGCAATGAACTGCTCGACCAGCTGACCTATGCCATGGGCGGCCGTGTCGCCGAAGAAATCGTGTTCCACGACCCCACCACCGGCGCATCGAACGACATCGAAAAGGCGACCAACATCGCCCGCCGCATGGTCACCGATTACGGCATGAGTGCAACGGTGGGTGCCGTGAAGTTGGGTGCCGCGAGCGGTGAAATGTTCCTGGGTCGCGACATGGGTCACGGTCGTGATTACAGCGAGACGCTGGCGCAGCAGATTGACCTCGAGATTCGTGCGCTGGTCGATGCCGCGCATGACGAGGCCTGGAAGGTGCTCAACGATAACCGCGAGATTCTGGACCGTCTGGCCGCCGAACTGTTGGAAAAGGAAACCCTCGACCACAACCAGCTGGCCGACATCTTTGTCGGGGTCAAGCGATTGCCGGAACGCAAGCAGTGGCTGTCCAGCAAGGGTCGTCCCGTGTCGTCGAAGCCTCCTGTCGCCGTGCCCGCGCGTACCGAGCAGGCCGATGCGCCCGCCGCAAAGCCGGCTCGTCGCCCCCGCAAGCCCGCGGCCAAGGCGGCCGAGTAACCAGTGTCCGTCGATCGCGAACGCATCGCCGCGGCGGTACGGGAAATCCTGGAATCCATCGGCGAGGACCCGACCCGTGCGGGACTGACAGAAACCCCCTATCGGGTCGCCGAAGCTTTGGGTGAACTGTATGCCGGCGTCGGCGTTGACCCCGTGGGCATTCTGACCGAGCCCGGTTCATGCGCCGATGTCGACACGCACGACACGGTCATCGTTCGCGGCATTCGTTTCCGTTCCATGTGCGAACACCATCTGCTGCCGTTCCATGGCGTCGCGCACGTGGCCTATGTCCCCGAATCCACGGTTGTGGGACTCGGTCGTATCGCCCGACTGGTCGACATCGTCGCGTCGCGCCCGCAGGTGCAAGAGCGGCTGGGGCAGGAAATTGGCGAGGCTCTGACCCACGGTGTTGCCGCCCGAGGAACCCTCGTCGTGCTCGAAGCCACACACGAATGCGTTGCCGCCCGAGGCTCGCGCCAGGAATCGGCGGTTGCCGTGACCGTGTCCTCGGCCGGTGAACTGGCGGAACCCGCCGCACGCACCGCCACTCTGGCTCTCATCGGAGCGAGCGGTGACCTCTAACACCGCACTCAGTGCGTCCGCTTCGAGCCCCGTGAACACTGCCGTGTGGGGTGTCCTCAACGTCACCCCGGATTCGTTCAGTGACGGCGGATTGTGGCTGAACCCCGACAACGCGTTGGCTCACGCGCGCGACATGGTGGCCGCCGGTGCGGCAGTCATCGATGTGGGTGGCGAATCGACGAGGCCGGGCGCCGAACGGGTCGACGTCGCCGAGGAACTGCGCCGAGTGATTCCCGTAATCCGCGAATTGGCCGAGTCGGGGATCGCGGTGTCCGTCGACACCATGCGCGCCGAGGTCGCCGCCGCCGCGGTCCGTGCGGGCGCCTCGTATATCAATGACGTGTCCGGCGGTCTGGCCGATGCCCGGATGG
Source organism: uncultured Gulosibacter sp. (assembly GCA_964599975.1). GTDB lineage: Bacteria > Actinomycetota > Actinomycetes > Actinomycetales > Microbacteriaceae > MWH-TA3. The sequence continues at coordinate 3,409 of CAZRHP010000010.1, read as the reverse complement.
CGGCCACGGCCGCGGACTCCGACGCCGTCTTTGTCGCCATGCACTGGCGCGGCCACAGTGTGACCATGCAGGACAACCCGCACTATGACGACGTGGTCGCCGACGTCTGTGCCGAAATTGCGGAACGACTCGAACACCTTATCGGGGCGGGCATTCCGTCTGCTCGGTTATGGGTCGATCCGGGTCTGGGGTTCGCCAAGACAGCCGACCATAACTGGGCGTTGCTGCGCGGGCTCGACCGGCTGATTGCGTTGGGGTGCCCCGTGTTGGTCGGGGCGTCCCGAAAGCGTTTCCTCGCCGAATTTTCTGCGGAACCCGCGGGGCGTGACCTGCCCACCGCGGTGATCAGCGTTCTCAGCGCGGCGGCGGGTGCCCGAGCCGTTCGTGTGCACAACGTGGCTGACACCGTGACCGCTCTGCGCGTGGCAGAGTTGTGGTCGAACGGAGGCCACAATGTCTGACGAAATTCGCGTGCGCGGGTTACGAGTGTTCGCGCACCACGGCGTCTTTGACCACGAACGTGCCAACGGTCAAAACTTTGTTATCGACATCGATGCTCGCACCTCGTTTGCCGGCGCCGGCGACGATATCGCCCGCACGATTCACTATGGCGACATGTGCCTCGCGGTCGTCGCGGCGGTCCAAACCGACCCGGTGGACCTGATCGAAACGGTGGCCGAACGTGTAGCCAACGTCGTGTTGGGAATGGGCGCCGATTCGGTGCGGGTCGAAGTCCACAAACCCGATGCGCCGGTCCCCGCCGATTTTCACGACATCTCGGTCGTCATCGACAGGTCACGATCGTGACCCACGCCGTCGTCGCACTGGGGGCGAATCTCGGCGACCGTGACGCCGTCATGCATGCCGCGCTCGCTGCGCTGGACATGGTGCCGGGCACAACGGTGGCCGCCGTGTCCTCGTTCCGCGAGACCGTGGCGTTGACCGCCTCGGGTCCCGACGACTCGAAGCCCGCGTACCTCAACGCGGTGGCGACTCTGGACACCGAACTGTCGGCCCACGCACTGCTGGCACACCTGCACGAGATCGAGGCGGAACACGGCCGTGTGCGCATCGAGCGCTGGGGCGACCGCACCCTGGACCTCGACCTTATTGTCTGGGGTGACCTGATCGAGGACGGCAACCTGGTGGTTCCGCATCCTCGTGCGCACGAACGCGATTTTGTCCTGGAGCCCTGGTTCGAAATTGAGCCCGACGCCGTACTGCCCGGCCACGGTCCGATTCGCGACCTCGTGCGCGAGGTTGGCCCATGACCCGCACCCGTCCGCTCGTCCTCGTCCTTACCGCCCTCGTCGGCGCCCCGGTCGGGTACCTGCTCGACCACGTCCTCGTGTCGAACGGCGGATCGGTCTATGCGGTGCCGTGGTCATTCACCGCGACCCTCGTGTTGTTTGCGGTCGTCATCGCGGTATTAGGTTTCGGTGTGCGCCGTTCGCTGACGCCCGGTTCCGCTTTCCGCGAACTGCGCGGTTCCGCGGTCACCGTGCTGCGAGCTGCCAAGGCCATGGCCATTGCGGGGTCGTTCGAGGTCGGGTACCTCGTCGGATTCCTCGTCTTCATGATCACGCGCCCGGTCGTCCCCGAATTTGCGGTGCCGCCGGCCGCTGGTGGCGCGATTGCGTCCGTGCTCGTCGTCATCGCCGCGCTGATCGCGGAACGATTCTGCGAGGTTCCTCCCGCGGATTCCGAGACGGATTCGTCACACGGCGAACCACAGGACCCGACGGTCGAGCCCGCATGCTGACGCCCGGTCGCCTCGATGTCGGACTCGTGGGAACGGGCAAGGCCCTGCCCATCGTGGGTCGCGCTCTGGCCGGTGCCGGTCATTTCGTGTGGACAATCACCGAACCGCTGCCCGCCGACCGTGAACGGGTCGTCTCGTTGCTGCGTGGGGTGTCGATTCGATCCGCCGAGGAGGTCATCCACGCCTCGGACCTCGTGATCCTCAGCGTCGACGACGACTCGTTGCCCGACCTGGTCGCCTCGTTGGCCGGTTTCTGGAAACCCGGCCAGATCGTCGTCCACACGTCGCCGAACCATGGCATTGGGGTGCTTGAACCCGCTTCGAACGAGGGCGTCATTCCGCTCGCAATCTGCCCCATAATCGAATTCACCGGCACCTCGTTGGACCTCCACCGGCTCAAGGACGCCCACTTCGCGGTGACGGCCACCCCGATGGCGCTGCCGATTGCCCAGGCGTTGTGCGTCGAGATGGGCGGCGAGCCGTTGGTCATCGCCGAACAGGACCGGCCGGCCTTTGCCGAATCTGTGTCGGCTGTCGCCGATTTTTCGCGGGCGATCATCGAGCAGGCGGCGTTTGGTTTGCACGAGATTGGGGTGGAGCATCCGGGTGCGGTGCTGCGCGCCTTGGCGCATTCGTCCATCGAGGAAGCGCTGCGACGTGCATCCGACGGTGCGGTCGACCCCATGACGATGTGGCTCGAGGACGAGCTCGACGAACGAGAGCGACCCGACAACGCGGATGACTAAGACGATCCACACGGTGGCGGACATCCGCGCCGAACTTGACGCGCTGCCTTTGGGGCTTCGGGTTGCGCTCGTGCCCACCATGGGTGCGCTGCACGACGGCCACCTGGCTTTGGTCCGTGCGGCGCGCGAACAGGCCGACGTCGTAGTGGTCAGCATCTTTGTGAACCCGACACAGTTTGGCCCGACCGAGGATTTCGACCGCTACCCCCGCACGCTGGACTCCGATGTTGCGGCGCTGTCGACCGCGGGTGTCGACGTGGTGTTCTCCCCGTCGGTTGACGAGGTGTACTCGCCGGATCAACCCGTCACCGCGATTTCGGCGGGACCGGTGGGCGACGAGTGGGAGGGCGCCGACCGTCCGGGGCACTTCGATGCGGTGGCCACGGTTGTCGGTCGACTGTTCGACATTGTGCGGCCCGACGTGGCGGTGTTTGGGGAAAAGGATGGCCTCGATGAACACCAGCACGTTCTGTCCACGCCAGCGCCCGGCCACCAGGCCGTCCAGGTCCCCGCGATTGCCGACCTCGAACTCGTACCCGGACGACACGATGACCCGGGCGTCCTGGAGCAGCTCACGGGCGACCGCGTGCGTCGCGCACTCTTCGACCACCCAGCTCTCAGCCGCCATGTAGTTCTTGACGTCCTTGAGCATCTTGATCGGGTCCTTGCGTTTCTCGACGGCTTCGAGACGCTTGTCGTACTTTTTCAGGTTCTCGATGTGACGGCGCGTCTTGGCGCGCTCGGCCTCGGCGTGCTGGGCCGTCTCCTCCTTGAGTTTCGCGACGTAGAACGCCGTATCCTCCTTGAGTTTCGCGACGTAGTTCGCCGTCTTCTCTTCTTCGGCCTTGGCGTGCTGGGCCGTCTGCGCGCGCAGCTCGGCGATCACCTGCGGGGTCCGCTC
>CAZRHP010000009.1:0-42211 GCA_964599975.1 uncultured Gulosibacter sp. | reverse complement strand
GCTTCGGCTTCGGCTTCGGCTTCGGCTTCGGCTTCGGCGGCATATTCCGCTGCCGAATCAACGTCATCCAGATCACCAGCAATGACTTCGGATTCTTCGACGAGACCGAGGTTCCACGTTACGGTCTGATTGATAGCATCCTGATCGGCTTCACCTAACCAGCGATCGATGTCGTCTTCGTCGAGCTCTGCTTCGATCTCGGGGTCAGTTTCAATCCGCGCATCGAGAGCGATATCAGGATCATCTTCGTCAAGAGAATCCCCAACGGGCTTTTCCGCTGACTCATCTTCCACTTCGAGTGCAGAGTCGTCAGCAGAGTCGTCAGCAGAGTCGACCGCCAGGTCGTCGTTGGAATCTTCTGAATCTGATACGGGTTCGACTGCGTCTTCGACGCTTGCTTCTACTTCTGCAACTGCTTCTAGTTCTGGTACTGCACCAAGTTCGACATCGGGCTCGACATCAGCCTCGACATCGGGCTCGACATCAGTCTCGACATCAGTCTCGACATCGGCAGCATCGACATCCTCAATTGAGACGTCGATGGGCTCGGGACGAACCACAGGAGGCGCCACATGTGAAATCGGCGAATCGGGGGCAGCAGTTTCGGGATCATTCTGTGATCCAGCAACAACATCGGGGGCGGCATCGACTTCGGTGACGACATGGGCATCGACATCGACATCGACATCGACATCGGCGTCAGTGTCGGACCCTGATTCAGCGACAGCTTCGGTCTCACTATCGAGGTCGGACTCGACATCGGAGTCGACATCGGACTCGACAGCAGTAATGGCCTCGGGCGCGATCGCGGTTTCCTCGTCGGCTAGGGCCTCAACAAATTCGGCTTCAGCCTCTGCATCGACCTCTTCGACCGCGGCAGCGGTCTGAATTGCATCTGCCATGAACGACGGAACGGCATTGTCCAAAACCGGAGGTTCAACCGTGGGCTTGGGCAGGGTCGGAAGGACACCCGACTCCATCAAAAGCCGACGTTCGCGTCGTGGCATGAACGTGGGAACCGGTGCCACAGCAGCCGTTGTGTCCGTCGTAGGTCCGTCGTTGGCCGGCTCGATAGGTGCGTCGGAATCTGATGATTCCAGTACGCCATTCGAGGCCGTTACGGGTTCTTCTGCAGGAACCACCGCGGGGATAACGGGAAGCGAACCCGTGTTTGACAGGTTGCCGAACCAGCCGCGCTGGGCAGCACGTTCCGCCTCGCGGCGTGCACGGCGCGAAGGCAACTGGGGAATCGACTCGTCAGTCATAACCCTCAACGATACAACGAGTGCTTGGCTATGTACTGCACAACCCCATCGGGCACGAGGTACCAGACGGGTGAACCCTGGGACACGCGGGTTCGACAGTCAGTGGACGAGATCGACAGTGCGGGTACTTCGAGGCGCGATACGTGCTGCTCGGGCAAGCCAGAGACGCTTAACGGATGCCCCGGACGAGTCACCGCGACGAAGTGTGCGAGCGACCATAACTGGTCATGGTCTTTCCACTCGATGATCTGGGCGATTGCGTCCGCTCCCGAGATAAAGAACAAATCTGCATCGGGATGCGCGGATTGCACGTCGCGAAGTGTGTCGACGGTGTACGTCGGACCATTTCGGTCAATGTCGACGCGTGACACGGTAAATCGAGGGTTGGATGCGGTGGCAATTACCGTCATCAAATAACGGTGTTCACTCGGTGATACGTCACGTTTCTGGTACGGAACGCCCGTGGGGACGAAAATGACTTCGTCAAGCCCAAAGCTTTGTGCGACTTCACTGGCCGCCACAAGGTGCCCATGGTGAATGGGGTCGAATGTGCCACCCATGACACCAATACGGCGTCGAGCGGCACTTTCGGTCACGAGGGCCTAGTGGTGGTCGTGACCAGCCGAGGAATTGCGGGGGTTGCGCTTTGACACCTCACGGTTGGCCAAAGCGGCGAGTGCGAGCAACGCGAAGCCAGCGGCGAACGTGGCGGCCCATGCCCATGCGGGCATTACGAGAGGTGCGAGTTCCTCGGATGCGAGGATCTGTGCGAGAACCATGACGACTCCTAAAATCTGTGGTGCACTGTGTGCGTTTCTAGCCTACCGCCGCCATTGCCCGTTTCCACGCACAACCCATTTCGTGCTGGTAAGTTCCGGCAGTCCCATCGGACCGCGTGCGTGCAGTTTCTGAGTGGAAATTCCCACCTCGGCGCCGAAACCGAATTCACCACCGTCAGTAAAACGGGTCGATGCATTGACCATAACAACTGCCGAATCAACCTCCGCCAGGAACTTTTCCGCATTCGCCATGTTGTTGGTGATGATCGACTCGGTGTGTCGGGTCGAATGAGTCCGAATGTGCGCAATGGCCGCGTCGAGGTCTGCGACGACACGTACCGCGATGTCCATGGACAGGTATTCTTTGCCCCAGTCGTCGGCCGTCGCCGGTACCGTGGATTCGAAATTCCGCGACGCTGTCTCGTCGGCGTGAATGACAACACCGCTGTCGTGGAGTCGCTACAGGATCTGTGGCAGAACGCGTTCGGCCGCATCGGCGTGCACGAGCACTGTTTCGACGGCGTTGCACACACCCACGCGCTGAGTCTTGGCGTTATGGATGATGTCGGCGGCCATCTGAACATCGGCACTGTCATCAACAAAGATGTGCACGACCCCTGCACCGGTTTCAATCACGGGAACGCTCGAATCGTTGACCACCGCGTTGATGAGTTGCGCGCTGCCGCGGGGAACAAGCACATCGATGTACCCGCGGGCGTTCATGAGACGTTGTGCGCCCTCGCGGCCGTACTCATCGATCGAGCTGACTGCTGCGCGGGGCAAGCCCACGGACTCCAGGGCGTCACCGATAACACGGACGATCACGCGATTGGACTGTTCGGCGTCGCTGCCGCCACGCAGGACAGCAGCGTTACCCGACTTGAGGCAGATTGCGGCAAGGTCGACAGTGACGTTGGGACGCGCCTCGTAGATTGCCCCGACAACTCCGAACGGCACGCGAACCTGTGACAACTGCAAACCATTGGGCAGGGTCCCACCACGCAGAATTTCACCGACCGGGTCGGGCAGTGCAGCGATGTCACGTACGGCGCCAGCCAAGGCTTCGACGCGATCCACGGTCAATGTCAAGCGATCCTGCAGACCCGCCGGCATGTTGGCCGCCACTCCCCTATCCAGATCGAGTGAATTCGCCGCGATGATTTCCGTCGTGTGAGCGACCAACGCCGTGGCAATCGCATCCAGCGCCGCGTTCTTGTCAACAGTTGTGGCACGTGCAAGTGCATAGGAGGCCTGCTTGGCATCGTCAAGAATTACAGCGAAACCGTCAATATTCTGGTCTGTCATGCCGCAAGTCTAAGCGGAAACTAGTGTTCAGCCGGCTCGAACCAGGTGCCGACCTCGGCACCACTGAGCGCCTCAGAGATTCGGGCGGTCGCCGTCAAAATTACGGGAATGCCCTCGGCGCTGGCGTACTTTGCCGCTGCGATCTTTGTCGAGGCTCCCCCGGTTCCGACACCCGCGGCACCGATTTCGCCGATCTCGACGCCCGAAAGGTCGTCACCCGCGGTGACAAACTCAATGCGCTCGGCCCCCTCAAGGTGCGGCGGCTTTGTGTACAGAGCGTCAACGTCAGACAACAGAACAGAAGGTCGGCGCCCACCAACTCCGCGACCAGTGCGGCCAGGCGGTCGTTGTCGCCGAAGCGAATTTCCGCCGTTGCGACAGTGTCGTTCTCGTTGATGATGGGGAACATGCGCATGCCCAGAAGCCGATCCAAGGCGAGTTGTGCATTCTGACGATTGGAGGGATGGTCGAGGTCACCTGCGGTCAGCAGAACCTGTGCCGCGACGATTTCGTGACGGTTCAATGAATCCTGGTAGCGGTTCATCAACATGTTTTGCCCCACTGCGGCGGCGGCCTGTTGGCCGGGCAGGTCGTCGGGACGTCCCGTCAGACCCAGAATGGGCAAGGCCGTTGCGATGGCACCACTGGTGACGAGAACGACCTCAATTCCGCGGGAAAACGCACCCGCGAGCGCGTCAACAATCAGATGAATGTTGCCCGCATTGCCTCCGCTGATCGACGACGAGCCGACCTTAACGACAATACGTTTCGCGCTTACAACCTCGGAACGCACGGACTAGCCCTCGTCGCCCCAGGAATACGCCTCGCGTTCAGCAATACGTTCGGCCTCGAGCTCGCGCCGGGCCTCGGCCTTGGCGTCCATGCGCTCGTGGTAGTTCTGCTTGCGCTGCGAACGAGTCAAACGGTCGTTCTCGTCCAGACGGCTGTCGGAACCACGCGGTGAAGTAATCAGTTCGGCCGCGCTGGTAAGAGTGGGCTCCCAACCGAATTCAAATCGGTCGTTGTAACCAATGAAAATCGTTGCACCGGGAACGGCACCCGCCTTGTACAGAGCGCCATCGATGTCGATCTTCGACAGACGGTCTGACAGGTAACCGACCGCTTCCTCGTTGTTGAAGTCGGTCTGTTCGACCCAACGTTCGGGCTTGATGCCGCGCACACGATAGATGGTTTCCTCGCCGCGCTGTTCGATCTGGACCTTGAGCTCGGATTCGTCGACAGCCTTGGGCTTGATGACGATACGAGGGCGTGCGGCAAGTTCCGCTGCACGGGTACGACGTTCGCGGTCGACGATTTCACCGAGGTGCAGAGTCAGCTCTCGCAGTCCCACACGACTCGCGGTGGACACAACGAAGACCGGCATGCCCTTGGCCTCGAAATCGGCGCGCACGAATTCAGCCAATTCAGCGGCCTCCGGAACATCGGCCTTGTTGAGCACGACCACCTGGGGACGTTCCAGCAACGGAACCGAGCCCTCGGGCACGGGATATGCGGCGAGCTCGGCCGAGATTACGTCGAAGTCCGACATCGGGTCGCGTCCAGATTCCAGGGTTGCACAGTCAATGACGTGAACCAGCACCGTGCAGCGTTCAACGTGGCGGAGGAAGTCCAGGCCCAGACCCTTGCCCTCTGATGCACCCTCGATAAGCCCGGGAACGTCGGCGATGGTGAAGCGATATTGAGACGATTCGACGACGCCGAGGTTAGGGTGCAGGGTTGTGAACGGGTAGTCCGCAATCTTGGGCTTTGCCGCAGAGACAGCAGCTACAAGGCTCGACTTACCGGCCGAGGGGAAGCCCACGAGAGCGACATCGGCAACGGTCTTCAGCTCGAGCTGAACATCGCCCTCCCACCCCGTGGTGCCCAACAGAGCAAAACCGGGGGCCTTACGCTTCAACGACGCCAACGCCGCGTTACCCAGACCACCCTGACCGCCCGGGGCGATCACATATTCCATGCCGGGTTCATCCAGGTCGACAATCAGTTTGCCCGCTTCGGTCTTGACGACGGTTCCCACGGGAACCGGCAGAGTGAGGCTGTCGCCCTTGTAACCGAAACGGTTATCCCCCATACCCGGACCGCCGTTGGTACCGGAACGGTGAGGACGGAAGTGGTAATCGAGCAGGGTGGTGACCTGAGGATCGGCGACGAGGGTGATGTCACCACCGTTTCCGCCGTTACCACCGTCGGGGCCTGCGAGAGGCTTGAACTTTTCCCTGCGAACCGACACACAGCCATTTCCGCCATGACCGGCGCGGAGGTGAACGGTCACTGTATCAACAAAGGTAACCATGGTCACCTCCTTTCTCTGTAAATACATCAAGGCGGGCCGAAGCCCGCCTTGATGCTGAAACTATTTACGCAGCTTCGACGATGTTGACGACCTTGCGGCCGCCCTTCTGGCCGAACTTCACTGCACCAGCAACAAGAGCGAACAGCGTGTCGTCGCCGCCACGGCCAACGCCCTCACCGGGGTGGAAGTGGGTTCCGCGCTGACGAACAATGATTTCGCCAGCCTTGACAACCTGACCGCCATAGCGCTTTACGCCGAGGTACTGGGGGTTCGAGTCGCGTCCGTTACGAGTGGACGACGCTCCCTTTTTATGTGCCATTTGTCAGCTCCTCGACTACTTGATGCTGGTGACCTGCACGCGAGTCAGGTCCGCACGGAAACCCTGACGCTTGTGGTAGCCAGTCTTGTTCTTGAACTTGTGGATGATGATCTTGGGGCCGCGGAGGTCACCCAGGACCGAAGCGGTTACCGTGACCTTGGCCAGCTTGGCCGCATCGGTTTCGATCTTTTCGCCGTCAACAAGCAGAACGGCGGGCAACTCTATGTTGCCGTCCTTGTTCGCCTGAATGCGGTCGACGGTAATGATGGAGCCGACCTCCACCTTTTCCTGTCGCCCACCGGCGCGCACAATTGCGTAAACCACGGTTATCCCTTTCAACAAAGCTTGTCGGTGGACACGGCATGCGTGTTCCCACCAAGGTTCAAGCCTAGCCCACAAATCGGGCTAGAGCAAATTACAGTGCGGTTATTCGCCGCTCGTGTCGCCATTCTGAGTGCTGGATGCACTCGACGTTGGCTTGGATCGCGCTCGACGGGGTCGGCGCGCGGTGCGCTCCCCCGCTGCGGGCGCTTCCGGAAGGCGGGCCATCAGGCTGTCAAGGTCATGTGCGACCTCGGCGACAGCATGTGACACCGCGGCATCGACCTTCTGGACGACGTCTTCCGCCACGTGTACGGTGCTCGCGGCAATCGCAGCCAACGCAGTGCGTGCGCTGTCCGTTATTTCGTGAGTACCTGTACTCGAATTCTGTGAGTTGTTCTTCGACTGCGAGCCCTTGCGCTTGCGCGAGCCCTGCGACGACGGCTGGTCCGAATCCACCGGGCGCGCCTTGCCCACCGGTTCGTGGTGAACGACGATTCCGCGTCCAGCACAGACGTCACACGCCTCGCTGAACGTTTCGAGCAGGCCCAGACCCAACTTCTTACGGGTCATCTGGACAAGTCCCAGGCTGGTGATTTCCGCCACCTGGTGCTTGGTTCGGTCTCGACCCAAGCACTCGATCATGCGGCGCTGTACCAAATCACGGTTCGACTCCAGCACCATGTCGATGAAGTCGACAACCACGATTCCACCGATGTCGCGCAGGCGCAGCTGGCGAACGATTTCTTCGGCAGCCTCGAGGTTGTTTTTGGTGACGGTTTCTTCGAGGTTTCCGCCGGATCCGACAAACTTGCCGGTGTTCACGTCGATAACCGTCATGGCTTCGGTGCGGTCGATGACCAGCGAACCACCCGACGGCAACCAGACCTTGCGGTCCAGGGCCTTCGAAATCTGCTCTGTGACACGGTACGTGTCGAAGGGGTCCGTGCCGTCGTTATGTATGACAATGCGCTCGAGCAGGTCGGGAGCAACCTGAGCGAGGTAGTCGCTGATGACGGTGTAGGCGTCCTGGCCGTGGATGACGAGGTTCTTGAAGTCCTCGTTGAACACGTCACGAATGATTTTGACGAGCAGGTCGGGTTCGGAGTGCAGAAGTGCCGGTGCGTTGCCGCCCTCGACCTTCTTCTGGATGGCATCCCACTGAGCGGTCAGTCGGCTGACATCGTGGGTGAGCTGTTCTTCCGTTGCCCCCTCGGCTGCGGTGCGCACGATGACGCCAGCGGTTTCGGGAAGGATGGCCGACAGAATTCCCTTGAGACGCGAGCGCTCGGAATCGGGAAGTTTGCGGCTGATGCCGTTGATGGAACCGCTGGGTACGTACACGACGTAACGACCGGGCAGGCTGACCTGGCTGGTCAGACGGGCGCCCTTGTGGCCCACGGGGTCCTTGGTGACCTGGACAAGCACCTGGTCGCCCGACTTCAGAGCGAGCTCGATACGGCGGGGCTGATTTGCGGCGTTTCCGTCGTGTGCAGCGTCCCAGTCGACCTCGCCCGAGTACAGAACAGCATTGCGGCCGCGGCCGATATCAACGAATGCGGCTTCCATCGAGGGAAGAACGTTCTGGACCTTGCCCAGGTACACATTTCCGATGAGGCTCGCCTCTTGTGAACGGGCCACATAGTGTTCGACGAGAACCTTGTCTTCGAGCACACCGATCTGGATCCGTCCGTCCTTGGAACGAACAACCATGACACGGTCGACGCTCTCGCGGCGTGCCAGGAATTCCGTCTCGGTGACAACGGGACGGCGACGTCCGATTTCACGGTTGTCGCGACGGCGCTGACGCTTGGCCTCGATTCGGGTCGAGCCCTTGATTCGAGTCGGTTCGGTGGGCAGCTCGGCCTCGGCAGCGATCTGTTCGCGGCGTTCGGTGCGCGAACGGTCGTTACGGTTGCGCTCGCGTCGGCGAACCTGGCGGCTGTCGTCCTCGTCGACCCGTGCGGGGTTGACAGGTACGAAACGCATGTCGGGTGCGCGGAACACCAACTGAGTGGGCGATTCGAGAACGATGGGCTCGAATTCGGGCTGTGCTGCAGCAACGGGCTCTGCGGCCGGCTGCTCTGTCGTGGCCGTCTCTGTCGCAGCTCCGTCTGTTGCGTCCGCCTCGGATGCAATTTCCTCGGTGGCCGATTCATCCGGCTCGGTGGCCGTGACGTCCGCTGAAGCGGCGGTTTCGACACCGTCGATCGACTCGACAGTTTCCTCAATCACGTCGACGGTTGCCTCGTCGTGGGCCATTACAGCATCGTCGGAAATTGATTCGATATCTGAATTGTGTGATTTTTTCACCATTGCTGGTGCACCTCTCGTAGCCCATAAGGGCTGAAACTTTGTGGGTGTGGTGACCCAAAATTTGTCTGTTCGTCGCATCGGATGATGCGTATGCGTACTGTCACTACGCGCGGAGCTGGCTATCCGCTTGGGTCTCAAGACCCCTGGCCCGGTATGCCCGGTAAAACCGTGCGCGACTGTTCGCGCCTTTTCATCATAGCCCACACAACGGCACAGAGTGCCTCGACGCGACGAGATTGTGACGATGCGGGACCTTATCTGGTGAGCCATGGTTGCACATAGGCCGAAAGTCCGCCGCGCCTGTGTCGTGACCTGCGATACTGAAGAGGTGAATTTGGACAAGTCAACCCGCATCCGCATCGGTGCTTTCATCCTGGTATTTGGACTGTTGTCATGGCTCGCCGCCATCACGCTGGGCGTTGAAGGCTATTACCTCCTCAAGGACGGAACTCAGCCCTCGTGCAATATCAATCCGTTCTTCAGCTGCGGCAATGTCATGCAGTCTGACGAGGCTCGCGCGTTCTGGGGAATCCCCAACCAGTTCTTTGGAATCGCTGGGTACGCAATAGTCGGCACGATCGGCGCTGCGGTTCTGGCGGGTGCTGACTTCGCGCGCTGGTTCTGGCGTTCCTTCATCATCGGAATCTTTGCCGCTTGGGTGTTTCTGATGTGGCTGTTCACCGAGGCTGTCTTTGACATCGGATTCCTGTGCCTCTACTGCATGGCCGTCTGGACGACCACCATTGTTGCTCTGTGGACTCTGGTCCCCTGGCTGCTGAAGACCGGCGCCCTCGTGGATTCTGACCGTGCCCGCCGCATCGGTGCGGCTGTACTTCCCTACAGCTGGTTGCTGATTGTCGCGAACCTTGCCGTAATCGCCCTGACGATCATCGCCCAGTTCCCGTTGTTGTTGCCCATGCTTCTCAACGGCTAACCAGCGTCGTACACAACTGTGGGGCCCGAGTCATCACGACTCGGGCCCCACAGTTGCACACGGATCTAGCAGCAGGCGGCCGGGAACCAGAGTGCAAGCTCGCGATCTGCTGATTCGGGGGAATCGCTGCCGTGTACGAGATTCTTCTGGACTTTGAGTCCCCAGTCACGACCCAGGTCGCCTCGGATGGAACCCGGTGCCGCAACGGTGGGATCGGTGGTTCCCGCGAGTGCGCGGAAACCCTCGATCGCGCGGTGTCCCTGAACGCGTACGGCGACGACGGTTCCGCTGGACATGAACTCAAGCAGCGGTTCGAAGAACGGCTTGCCTTCGTGCTCTGCGTAGTGCTCGGTCAAGAGTTCGCGGGTGGGTGTCACCATGCGCAGATCGGTGATCTGATAGCCCTTGGCCTCGATACGACGAAGAATCTCGCCGATGAGGTTGCGTTCAGTGCCATCGGGTTTGATGAGCACCAATGTGTCTTGCGAGGTCATGAATTGTCCTTTCGTTCGTCGAGCTGCTTGCCCTTGATGAAACATGCGACCCAGAAAATAAGAAAAATGCCCCAGACCCACAGATAGGCAAGGTCAACGATGGCCGGCAAGCCGAGGGCGGCCTGCGAGACATGGGCAATGGGGTGCACACCCAATTTCAGTGTGGCGTTTGCCAGCACGAGGAAGGCCATGAGAAGCACACAGGCTACAACGGTCACCACGATCTGGTCGCGGTGCAGCCCGCCCAAAGTGAGCATGGCAAAGAACAACGTGATAATTTCCATGACAATCACGATGGTGAGCAGTGATTCGCTGGCCGTTCGGACTCGACGCGGCCGTGGAGCCCGCTTTTCCTTGTCGGTCATCGCCATCCCCTTTCCTCGGCCGTAGCCATTACTTCACCCACCAACGTGATGGAACCCGTGACGATGATTGCGTCACCGTCGGTGACCAGATCGCGGGCTACCTCGAGCGCATCGCGCAACTCGGGAATTACGCGAACGCGGTCGTGGCCCGCAACATGGGCGACGATTTCGCCCAATTCATCCGCGGGAATGGCGCGCTCGGAGCTTGATTGGGTGACCACAAATCCCTGGACGACCGAATCGAGCGCCTGCGCGATGCCGTGCGCGTCTTTGTCGGCGAGAACTCCCAGCACGACCCAGACCTTGTCAAAGGGCAACCAGTTGACGATGGCGTGGGCCAGCGATTCGGCGCCGTGTGGATTGTGTGCGGCGTCAACGATCAGGGCGGGCTGTGACCCGAGGTATTGCAACCGACCGGGGCTTGAAACGCTGCCGAGTGCGTCATCGAGCACATCACGGGGAATTGGATGTTCGCCAGCGCCCAACAGCGATTCAACTGCGACAATCGCCAGTGCGGCGTTGTTGCCCTGGTGTTCTCCATGCAGGGACACGGCGACATCGCGATAGGTTTCCGCACGTCCACGCACGGTCACTACCTGACCGCCCACGGCCGGGACACAGGACAGGACCTCGAATGCCGAACCCTGAACATAGAGTTCCGCCTCGTCGATTTCCGAGGCAGCGATAATTTCGTCCAGGGCATCGTGGGGCTGAGCGGCCGATACGACGATGCAGCCCGGCTTGATGATGCCCGACTTGGTCCGTGCGATGTCACGAATTGTCGAGCCCAAACGGTCGGCGTGGTCCAACCCAATGGGAGTGAACACCGCCACATCCGCGTCGGCGACATTGGTCGAATCCCATTCGCCGCCCATGCCGACCTCGAGGATTGCGACATCGACCGGGGCGTCGGCGAAGCTGGCGAATGCCAGCACTGTCAGCGCCTCGAAGTACGTCAGAGGTTCTTCACCGTTGGCCACCAGTTCGGCATCGGCCATGAGAACGTAGGGCTCGATGTCGTTCCAGTTGTACACAAAGGCTTCGTCGCTGATGGGGTCACCATCGATCACGATGCGTTCATTGACTTTCACCAGGTGCGGGCTGGTCATCAGACCAGGTCGCAGGCCATAGGAACGGATCAATGACTCGATCATGCGGGCCGTCGACGTTTTACCGTTCGTCCCGGTGATGTGCACGATCTTGTACATGTTCTGGGGGTCACCCAGAAGTTCTAGTACGCGACGAGTTGCGTGAAGTCGAGGCTGTGGCGCCGATTCTCCGATGCGGTTCAGCAGCAGTTCAAAGACGCGGGCGGCCTCGGCGGAATAGTCGGTCATGCTTTTTCCACACCGATGGTCACGAGCGAATCGTCACCGACACGCGTCTCGCCGCCGGCGACGACCGAAAGCTCCAGTTCAACCGCCAGGGTCTCCCCCGTCACGATCGCCTGGTGCTCGCGCACCGCGGCAACCGCGATAGCGTCACCCTGCAAGTGCAGTCGGATTCGGTCCGACACATCGAGCCCGGCGTCCTTGCGGGCTTGTTGAACCGCGCGAATGACGTCACGTGCGAGCCCCTCTGCCGCGAGTTCGGGCGTCACAACCGTGTCCAACACCACAAAACCTTCCGACAGGAACGACACGGCAACAGCAACATCGGAGACGTCAAGTTCAAGTGTGTACTCGCCCTCGAAGAGTTCGATGCCACCGGCGGTTACGACTCCGTCGGCCACCGACCAGACGCCGTTCTTGGTTGCGCCAATGACTTGTTGAACCTGACCACCAATGCGGGGGCCCAGCGTTCGAGCGTTGACCGACAAACGGCGGGTGATGCCGTACTCACCGATCGATTCCTCGCGCAGCTCGACGACGGTCACCGCCTTGACATTGAGCTCATCGCGGAGGATATCCGTGAACGCGGCTACGGCGGCGGAATCGGGAACAACCACGGTCATCGATGCGAGCGGCAGTCGAACGCGCAGCCCCTGAGCCTTGCGCAGAGCAAGACCGCTGGAGGCAATTTCGCGTACATGGTCCATGGCCGCAACGAGAGCCGAATCCTCGGGGAAGGACGTGGCCTCGGGCCAGTCAGTCAGGTGGACGCTGTCGCCACCCGTCAGACCACGCCACACTTCCTCGGTGATCAGGGGTGCGAAAGGTGCCGCTACTCGGCACACCGTCTCGAGAACCGTGTACAGGGTGTCCACAGCGTCCTGATCAGTGCCCGACCAGAAACGGTCACGCGAGCGACGGACGTACCAGTTGGTCAACACGTCGGCAAAGTCGCGCAGTTGCGCCGCAGCCATGGGGCTGTCGAGCGCATCGAGCTGGCCGGTTACGGTCTCGATCAGTTCGCGTGTCTTGGACAGCAGGTAGCGATCCAACACGTTCTGAGAATCAGTGCGCCAGACGGGCGTGAGATCTCCGGCATACAGGGTGAAGAAGTAATAGGTGCTCCACAGGGGCAGGAGGAACTGTCGCACTCCCTCGCGAATCCCCTCCTCGGTCACGACGAGGTTGCCACCGCGAATTACCGACGACGACATGAGGAACCACCGCATCGCATCGGCACCATCGCGGTCAAACACCTCGGCCACATCGGGATAATTGCGCAACGACTTGGACATCTTCTGTCCGTCGTTTCCCAACACGATTCCGTGCGAAATCACATTGGTAAACGCCGGGCGGTCGAACAGTGCAGTCGACAGCACGTGCAGCGTGTAGAACCAGCCTCGGGTCTGTCCAATGTATTCGACGATGAAATCGGCGGGGTTGTGGGACTCGAACCATTCGCGGTTTTCGAAGGGATAGTGGACCTGGGCGAACGGCATCGAACCCGAATCGAACCACACGTCGAGAACATCGGTGATGCGTCGCATGGTCGACTGACCGGTCGGGTCATCGGGGTTCGGTCGAGTCAATTCGTCGATGAACGGTCGGTGCAGATCGGTGGGGCGAACTCCGAAGTCGGCCTCGAGTTCGTCCAGTGAACCGTACACGTCAACACGCGGGTATTCGGGGTTGTCGCTCTTCCACACCGGAATGGGGCTGCCCCAATAACGGTTGCGTGAAATCGACCAGTCACGAGCACCGGCAACCCACTTGCCGAACTGCCCGTCCTTGACGTTATCGGGAACCCAGTTGATGTCCTGGTTCAGTTCGCCCATGCGGTCACGGAATTCGGGTACACGCACGAACCACGACGATACGGCCTTGTAAATCAGGGGGTTGCGGCAACGCCAGCAGTGCGGGTACGAGTGCTCGTATGACTTCTGCTGCAGCAGTCGGCCATCGGCCTTCAACAGCTGGGTCAGCGGCTTGTTGGCGTCAAACACGTGCAGTCCGGCGACCTCGGCAACCTCGGGCAGGAAGCAACCCGATTCGTCGACCGACACGATGACGGGAATGTCATAGCGGGCACAGGTGATCTGGTCGTCCTCACCATAGGCCGGGGCCTGGTGAACGATACCCGCACCCTCACCGGTGGCGACGTAGTCGGCGACGAGGATCTTCCAGGCGTTGGCCATTTCTTCGCGGTCCGAATAGTGGTTCCATACCGGGGCGTATTTCACGTTTTCCAGCTCGGAACCGAGGAAGGTTGCGGTAACGGCATCGCGGGCGGCTGCGGCATCGGCGTAACCGAGTTCCTTCGCATAGTTCGCGATGGTGTCCGTAGCCAGCAGGAACGAGGCGCCCGACGCCGCGGCACCGGCCTCGCCCGCGGGAACCACCGAATACTCAATCTGCGGACCGACAGCCAACGCTGCGTTCGTCGGCAGGGTCCACGGTGTTGTCGTCCATGCCAGGGCCATCACACCGGCAAGGCCCAGGGACTCCGCCGTGGATCCGTGCAGCGGGAACGTGACGGTGACGGTCTGGTCCTGACGCATCTTGTAGACGTCGTCGTCCATGCGCAATTCGTGGTTCGACAGCGGGGTCTGGTCGCGCCAGCAATAGGGCAACACGCGATAGCCCTCATAGGCGAGACCCTTGTCGTGCAGCTGCTTGAACGCCCAAATGACACTCTCCATGAACGTGATGTCCAGGGTTTTGTAATCGTTCTCGAAATCAACCCATCGGGCCTGACGGGTTACATAGTCCTGCCACTCCGAGGTGTACCGCAGAACGCTGTCCTTGGCCGCCTGGTTGAACGCGGCGATGCCCATCTCTTCGATCTGGCTCTTGTCCGTGATGCCCAGCTGGCGTTCGGCCTCGAGCTCGGCCGGCAGACCGTGAGTGTCCCAACCAAAGCGACGGTGAACCTGCTTGCCGCGCATGGTTTGGTATCGAGGGAACAAGTCTTTGGCGTAACCGGTCAGCAGGTGGCCGTAGTGCGGCAGTCCGTTCGCGAACGGGGGGCCGTCATAAAACACCCATTCGTCGCACCCTTCGCGGTTCGCGATGGAACGACGGAACGTGTCCTGGGCCTTCCATGTGGCGAGTACATCCTGCTCAATGTCAGGGAAACGCGGTGATGGGGTTACTCCGTTGTCCGGGCGGTGCTGTGGGTACGACATGACTCTCCTTGTGGTGTCACGAGGACGCAGCAACGTTCCGATGCCACGCGGTACCACCCCGCTTGCCGGTTTCAGGAACCGGCCACTCTGTGACGCGATGACGGGCGCACCCGCACGGATCTAGTAAGCCGAGGCTGTTCTTCCGTGGACTCCCCGGTGATGGCCGGTTCATAGTCGATGTAACTATCTTATCCGCAGGTCACACGCGGTCGAAGAATTCGGTGAACGAGGCTCGCCCCGCCCCTGCGGCCAGCCAGTCCCGCCACGCGGCCACCAGTCGACCTGTCGTGGCGTACACCCGTGCTCGATCCGCGGCGGACATCGGGTCGGTTAATCCCTCGAATCGAGCGACGATGCGGGAAAGGGCCGTGAGGCGGGGCATGGCACTCGCGAGAATCTCGTCGTGTGCGCCAATCGTTTCACTGAAAAGCAGGCCAACAGAGGATGACAGTTCGGAGCCCGTAGCGAACACGGCGTCGAGTGCCTCGTCGAGCGAATCGCCGAGTACTGCACGCTCGTCGAGCACTGCAAGTTGTTCGTCAATGGGACTCCACAGCACGTCAGCCTTGGTGGGAAAGTAGGAAAAGAAGCTGGTGCGGCTGACGCCGGCTCGTTGAGCGATGTCCGTAATACTCGTCGCGTCATAGCCCTGTTCGAGGAAGAGTTCGTTGGCAGCATCCTCGAGCGTGGCGCGCGAGGACACGCGAGGGCGTCCTCGAAGGGGATTACGTGTCATAGGATAATTTCCGTACTCAGTCCAATAATTGGGTCGTGTGCGATCCACACTCCCATAATCACCGAAAGAATGCCGTGACCACAACCACAGCTCCCCACGGTCGGCGCGTCGCAATCGCGAGCCTCGTCGGCACCGCGCTCGAATCGTACGACCAATATGTCTTCGCCTGGCTGGCCGCGCTGTTTGTCGGCCCACTCTTTTTTGAACCACTCGGAACCGTCGGTGGAACACTTGCCGCATTTGCAACCTTCGGCGTCACCTTCATCGTTCGCCCGCTGGGCGGCATCGTCTTTGGGTACATCGGTGATCGGTACGGCCGCCGAATCACACTGATCACGACGGTCACCATGATTGGTCTGGCAACCGGTCTGGTTGGCTTGCTTCCGACCTACGCCCAGGGCGGCTGGACCGGAGCTATCATCCTCGTCGCACTCCGACTGCTCGAGGGCCTATCGTTGGGCGGCGAATGGGGAGGCGCCGTCAGCATGAGCGCCGAACACGCCACCAGCGGCCGACGCGGTTTCGCTGCAACCCTGCCCCAGCTTGGCTCACCGATTGGCAGCATCCTGTCGAACTCGGCGTGGCTCGCGGTATTCATCCTTGTCCCCTACGACCAAATTGGTGAATGGGCGTGGCGCATCCCGCTGCTGACCGCACTGCCGTTGCTGCTGGTGTCGCTGTACCTGCGCTGGGGACTTCCCGAGAGCCCGGAATTCCTGGCGAACCGAACCAGCGCGGGGAGCGCCCCGATGCCGCTGGCAACAGTGTTCCGTCACGCACCCGTGGCTTTCCTCGTTGCCGTGGGCGCCGCTCTCTTGGGTCACGGTTCATACACGGTCATGAACACGTACACCCTGAATTACGGTGCATACACTCTGGGGTACGACTACATGCAGATGACCATGGCCCTGACAATCGGTGGCGTGGTGCAGTTGATCGCGATTCCGTTGTTTGGGGTCTGGGCGAACCGTATCGGTTCGGCACGAATCGTCGCCTGGGGCGCCGCGGGCACCCTCGTGGCGGCGGTACCGATGTATTGGCTGATTCAGGACGGGTCGATGGCACTGCTGATCAGCATCATGATCATCGGTGGAATCCTGCCCACCGCTGCATGGGCCGGCCTTGGTGGAACGATGGAGAGCCTGTTCGAGGCCCGGGTTCGCATGACCGCGCTGGCACTGGCCTACAACGTCGCCGCCGCAATCGCAGCGACCCTGCCGTTCATACTGACCTTTGCCCAGACCACGACCGCCAATGCCTGGTGGCACCCCGCGCTCGTACTGATGGGGTTGTCGCTGATCACGTTGATCTCGGCGGTTGCCGCACACCGGATGTCACGCGCGTCCCAGTAGGCCGTCGATGCCCGCTCGCCCACCAGGCGGGCGGGCATTGTCGTATTCACGGCGTCGCGGTGCGCCCGCCAACGACGTTCCGCGCTGGTAGATTAGAGACACATTTGAGGCATCACCACGCGATGCCGCCGATATCGAAAGAGTGCATCGTGTCCCACGAAATCCCCGAAAAGCCCGCCCTCGAAGGACTGGAAGCCAAGTGGGGTGAAACCTGGGAAACCGAAGGCACCTACGACTTCGACCGCTCACGTGCCGTGCAGCTGGGCAAGGACAGCGTGTTCTCGGTGGACACCCCGCCGCCCACTGCATCGGGCTCGTTGCACATCGGGCACGTCTTCAGTTACACCCACATGGACCTCGCTGCCCGTTACCAGCGTCTGAACGGCAAGGTCATCTTCTATCCCATGGGCTGGGACGACAACGGACTGCCCACGGAACGTCGCGTACAGAACTATTACGGAGTGCGCTGCGACCCCACCCTGCCCTATTCGGCCGGCTTTGTGCCGCCGTTCGAGGGCGGGGACAACAAGTCGTCCAAGGCGGCGGATCAGGTTCCTATTTCGCGCCGTAACTTCATCGAACTGTGTGAAAAACTGACCGTCGAGGACGAAAAGCAGTTCGAAGACCTGTGGCGCACCCTCGGACTCTCGGTCGACTGGAAGCAGACCTACCGGACCATCGGCGACGAGTCGCAGCGCACCGCACAGCGCGCATTCCTGCGTAACCTTTCCCGCGGCGAGGCCTATCAGGCCGATGCCCCCACGCTGTGGGACGTCACCTTCCGCACCGCGGTCGCTCAGGCCGAACTGGAAGACAAGGAAATGCCCGGCGCCTACCACTCGATCGTGTTCCACGGCGAACAGGGCGACATCACGATCGACACCACACGCCCCGAACTGTTGCCGGCCTGTGTGGCCCTGGTCGCACATCCCGAAGATGAACGCTACAAGCCCCTGTTCGGAAAAACCGTCCGCACCCCCCTGTTCGGCGTCGAGGTTCCCGTCATGGCCCACCACCTTGCGCAGCCCGACAAGGGAACGGGAATTGCCATGGTGTGCACCTTTGGTGACACCACGGACGTCACGTGGTGGCGTGAATTGCAGTTGCCGACCCGCGCCATCATGGGTTTCGACGGCCGCATCATGAGCGAGGCGCCCGCCGGGATCGACTCCGACGAACAGCGCGCACTGTACGCCGAACTGGCCGGCAAGACCGTGTTCAGCGCCACGGCTCGAATCGTCGAGATGCTCACCGAATCGGGCGAGATGATCGGTCAGGCTCGACCTATCCAGCACCCCGTGAAGTTCTTTGAAAAGGGCGACAAGCCTCTGGAAATCGTCACCACTCGCCAGTGGTACATCTCGAACGGGGCCAAGGACGAGTCCCTGCGCAGCCGACTTCTCGAACGTGGCACACAGGTGGACTTCCACCCCGATTTCATGCGGGTTCGTTACGAGAACTGGGTCGAGGGACTCAACGGTGACTGGCTGATCTCGCGTCAGCGATTCTTTGGCGTACCGATTCCAGTCTGGTACCCGCTCGACGCCGACGGCAACCCGGTCTATGACTCCCCCATCGTCCCCACCGAGGACAGCCTTCCCGTTGACCCCACCTCGCAGGCGGCCCCCGGATACACCGAGGATCAGCGCGGCAAGCCCAGCGGATTCCAGGGCGAGCTCGACATCATGGACACCTGGGCGACGTCGTCCCTGACACCGCAGATTGCGGGCCGTTGGGCCGAGGATGACGAACTGTGGAACCTCGTATTCCCCTACTCGCTGCGTTCGCAGGGCCAAGACATTATCCGCACGTGGTTGTTCTCGACCGTGCTGCGAGCCGAACTGGAACACGGCCAGGCGCCGTGGGCCCACGCGGGAATTTCGGGCTTCATTGTGGACCCCGACCGCAAGAAGATGTCGAAGTCCAAGGGCAACGTCGTCACGCCCCAGGGCATGCTCGACGAACACGGCTCTGACGCAGTCCGATACTGGGCGGCATCGAGCCGACTGGGAACCGATGCTGCGTTCGACCCGGAAAACCCGAAGCAGATCAAGATCGGTCGTCGACTCGCAATAAAGGTCCTCAACGCCGCTAAGTTCGTGTACTCGTTCGCACACACCGATGGCGCCGAGGTGACCGAAGAGCTGGACCTCGACATGCTGCGTCGCCTCGCCGATGTCGTTCGTGTTGCTACCGAGTCGTACGACAAGTTTGACCACGCCCGAGCACTCGAGGTAACCGAACAGTTCTTTTGGACGTTCACTGACGACTATTTGGAACTGGTCAAGGAACGTGCATATCGCGAGGCGGGAACCGAGGGTCAGGCCAGTGCCGTCGCCGCATTGCGACTCGCCATCGACGTATTCCTGCGCCTTTTGGCCCCCGTCTTGCCCTTCGCAACGGAAGAAGTGTGGCGTTGGACCCACTCGGGGTCGATTCACACCAGCAGCTGGCCTACGGTCTCGGAACTTCCCGTCAGCGGTGAATCCAATGGATTGCTGGACCTGTGTGGTGCCGCACTCGTGGGAATCCGCGGCGCAAAGACCGAAGCAAAGGCGTCGCAGAAGACCCCGGTCACACACGCAGTGGTCGAAGGTCCCGCTATCCTCGCCCAGGCCTCGGCCGACCTTGCCGCCGTTGGGCGCATCGTTGAACTAGAACTGCGCACCGCCGACTCCGTCGCCGTCGTCAGCATCGTCCTGGAAGAAGCCGCGGAATAGTGTCCGTTACCGTCCGCCCCATAGCCGCGTCCGATCAGGCCGAATGGCGTCACCTGTTCACCGCGTACGGGGTGTTCTACGAGACGGAATTTACCGAGCCTCAGATGGACACGGTGTGGGGCTGGTTGAGGGACCCGCAGCACCCCCACAACGCGTGGGTCGCGGAAATCGACGGTTCACTGGTCGGTTTTGGGCATCTGCGCCAGCACTCCGACACGTTCACCGGCGGCCCCGCTTGGTTCCTCGATGACCTGTACACCGTTCCCGAATCGCGCGGTCGCGGCGTGGCGAGTGCCATCATTGCGGCGTTACGCGCCCATGCCGATGCACACGGCGGTGGCACGATTTCCTGGATCACGGCCGACGACAATCACACCGCCCAGCGAGTGTACGACCGCCTCGCGACGCGAACCCACTGGGTGACCTACGAGCTGTCGTCTTCATAGTCATGCCCAATCCGTTCGCGAAGTCCAGCACACTGCCCTATCAGTTGCCGGACTTCGCCCACATCGAGATCGCCGATTTGGGGCCGGCGCTCTTAGAGGGGATGGCCGCGCAGATCGAGGAAATCGCCTCGATCACGTCCAATCCCGACGCACCGACGTTTGAGAACACCCTGGAGGCGTGGGAACGCAGCGGTCAGGTGCTCACCCGCGCGCTTCACGTTTTCGGAAACATTTCCAGTGCGGACGCGACCCCCGATGTCGTCGCCCTGGATACGGCGTTCTCGCCATTGCTGGCCGCGCATCACGACTCGATCATGTTGAACCCAGCACTGTTTGCACGGGTCAACGCTCTGCACGAACGCGGTGAGAGCCTGAACCTGCAACCGGACCAGGCCTACTTGCTGGAACGGACGCATCACGAGATGGTGTTGGGTGGTTCCGCGCTCGACAGCGATTCCCTGGCTGTGCTGACCGACCTGAACCAACGAATCTCGTCACTGGAAACCAGCTTCGTCAACAAGCTGCAGGATGAAACGCGCGACCTCGCCGTACTGTTCGATTCCGCCGAAGAACTTGATGGCCTCGATGCGGGTGAACTGTCAGCAGCGGCTGTGGCCGCTACGGAACACGGACACCCAGACAAATACCTCATCACCCTGGTTTTGCCGACGAATAACCCCATTCTCGCCTCGCTGCATTCGGCCACCAGCCGACGCCGGATTATGAATGCCCAATCAATCCGCGGACGACGTGGCGGACCCCACGACACCCGGGCCGACGTGCTCGAACTGGCTCGCTTGCGCGCTCAACGCGCCGAACTACTGGGCTTTCCCCACCACCAGGCGCTCATAGCGGCAGGGAATACTGCCGGAACAGCGGACGCGATCCGCGAGCGACTAGTGACGCTTGCGGCACCGGCCGCCCGCAATGCTGAGGCAGAACTCGCCCGACTCGAGGCCATCGCTGGTCGGACTATTGAGTCACACGATTGGGCCTACTTTTCGGATCAGGTACGCGCACGCGAGTTCGACGTGGATGAGAACGCACTCCGCCCCTATTTTGAGGCAGAACGTGTTCTGCACGACGGTATTTTTGCCACCGCAACACGTCTGTACGGAATCAGCTTTGCCGAACGCCACGACCTCGTCGGATATCACCCCGAGGTCCGTATTTTTGAGGTGTTCGAGGCCGACGGTTCGGGAATCGGGCTGTACCTTCTGGACCTCTACACACGCGACACCAAACGGGGTGGCGCGTGGATGAACGAGCTGGTCGCACAAAATGACCTGCTGGGACAGCCGGTCATCGTCGTCAACAATCTGAACGTGGCAAAACCCCAGGACGGGACTCCCACTCTTCTGAACTTCGACGAGGTCAACACCTTTTTCCACGAGTTCGGGCACGCACTCCACGGATTGCTCGCACGTGTGCGCTATCCGTCGCAATCGGGCACGAACGTGTACCGCGACTTTGTCGAGTTCCCCAGTCAGGTCAACGAAATGTGGATGTTCTGGCCGGACGTGGTTTCGAACTATGCGATTCACCACAGCACTGGCAAGCCCTTGTCGTCCGATGTCATCGACAAGATTCGTGCCAGCCAGCTGTGGGGTGAAGGATTCGCGACCGTGGAATATCTGGCCGCCGCACTGATCGATCACGAATGGCACATGCTGTCCTCCGCCGAAGCCCTCGCGGTGAACGACGTGGATAAATTCGAACGTGACGCACTCGAACGCCACGGGCTAAACATTCCCGCGATACCGCCGCGTTATTCGTCTAGCTACTTCCAGCACACATTTGGGGGTGGGTACGACGCGCAGTACTACGCCTACATCTGGAGCGAGGTGCTCGATGCGGACGCCGTCGACTGGTTCACCGAGAACGGTGGTGCCACTCGCACCAACGGTGAGGCGTTCCGGACATACGTGCTGGGATTCGGCGGATCACGCGACCCGCTCGAGGCCTATCGCGAGCTGCGAGGACGCGATGCCGACATCAGCACCTTGCTGCGCCGACGCGGACTCGACGGTTAAGTCGCCGCCCAGAAAACGCAGCTAGGCGGACTTTTCGGTGCGCTCTGCGATGTGGACAAGCGTGGGTTCGGCACCGTCGAGAACCGCTGACCGCGTGACAATGACCTTGGCAATGTGGTCGACGGACGGTACCTCGAACATGATGGGGCCCAGCACGTCCTCCATGATGGCTCGCAAACCGCGGGCACCGGTCTGACGGCTGACCGCAAGGTCGGCAATCGCGTCCAGTGCGTCCTGGTCGAAATCGAGTTCGACACCATCGAGGCTGAACATACGCTGGTACTGCTTCACGAGCGCGTTCTTGGGGCCGGTCAGAATATCGATCAGAGCACTGCGGTCGAGAGGCAGAACCGAGGCGACGACGGGCAGTCGTCCGATGAACTCGGGAATGAGCCCGAACTTGTGCAGGTCTTCGGGCAGAACCTCGCCGAACAGCTGCTGGTCATCACGCTTGGCCTGCAGAGGCGCACCGAAACCGATGCCGTGGCGACCGACGCGCTGCGAAATGATTTCTTCCAACCCAGCAAATGCACCGGCGACAATGAACAATACGTTGGTCGTGTCGATCTGAATGAATTCCTGGTGAGGGTGCTTACGTCCACCCTGTGGCGGCACACTGGCCACGGTGCCCTCAAGAATCTTCAGCAGGGCCTGCTGAACACCCTCGCCCGAGACATCGCGAGTAATCGAGGGGTTTTCGGCCTTGCGAGCAATCTTGTCAATCTCGTCGATGTAGATGATGCCGTTTTGTGCGCGGGCCACATCAAAATCGGCGGCCTGCAACAGCTTGAGCAGGATGTTTTCGACGTCCTCGCCGACATAGCCGGCCTCGGTCAGTGCGGTCGCGTCGGCGACGGCGAACGGCACGTTGAGTCGACGGGCAAGGGTCTGGGCCAGATAAGTTTTGCCGCAGCCGGTGGGGCCGATCATGAGGATGTTGGACTTGGCGATCTCGATGTCGTCGTGCAGTTGATCGGCGGCACGCGGTCCTTCGCTTGCGCGAACCCGCTTGTAGTGGTTGTACACAGCAACCGACAGCGAACGCTTGGCCGCGTCTTGGCCGATCACATATTCGTCGAGGAAGGCAGCGATTTCTCGGGGCTTGGGCAGGTCGAAATCGATGACCTCGTCACCCTTGGCCTCGGTCATGCGTTCGTCGATGATCTCGTTGCAGAGTTCGACGCACTCGTCACAGATGTACACGCCGGGGCCCGCAATCAACTGCTGAACCTGCTTTTGAGTCTTTCCACAGAAGGAACACTTCAACAGCTCTGTGCTGTCTCCGATGCGCGGCATAGAACCTCCTTGATGACTCCCCCAAGCCTAACAAGTGCGCGGCAATTGCCGGGACATTGTGCAGAACAGTCCACCTGTGGCGCGTATTCTGGAATCATGCGCAAGGCTCTCATACTGTCAGCAATTGTGGCTTCCACCCTGGGGTTTCTGATCCTCGGCAGCCCCGCAAACGCCCACAACGCCATCCTGTCCACCGTCCCCGCAGAGGGCGAGATCGCGACGTCGATCACGGACATTGTGATCACCACTAACGACGAACTTCTGGACCTGGGGGGCGAATCGGGCGGTTTCGCCATTGTGGTGAGCGACAGCGCCGGCGCATATTACGGCGACGGGTGTGTCACCGTGGATGGCTCGACCGTGTCCACCACCCCCACGCTGGGCGCAAGCCCGGACACATACACCGTGCAGTATCAGGTCGTATCGCGCGACGGTCACACCATCACCGGACAGTTCAGTTTCGAATGGGACCCCGCCACAGTGACCGGTGACGAAAAGGCGTACGCGAATATTCCGGTGTGTGGCGTGGACCAGGACCCCATCGGAACCGAGGAACCGACCCCCACTCCGACCGAGGCCCCCAGCCCCGGGACACCCGGCCCCGAGAACACTTTTGGGGAACCCAGCACCGTTCCCATCATCATCGGTGTGATCACAATCCCCGTGATCATCGGTGTCATCATCCTGTTGATGAGAATGTTGGGCTCAAAGACGAGCGAGGACCACCTCAACTAGTCCACAAGAAAGCCCCCGAGCCTGTGCGCTCGGGGGCTTTCTCATGGTGCGCTACGACGCGGGAAGAGTCTTGCGGCTCGTGAGAATCTGGTCGATCAGACCGTATTCCAGTGCCTCTGCAGCCGTCAGGATCTTGTCACGATCGATGTCTTGTCGAACCTCGTCAATCGACTTGTTCGAGTGACCGGCCAGGGTGACCTCGAGCCATTCACGCAGTCGCGCGATTTCGCGGGCCTGGATTTCGATGTCCGATGCCTGACCTCGACCGGCGTCGCCCGTGGACGGCTGGTGAATGAGGATCCGTGCGTTGGGCAATGCGAGGCGCTTGCCCGGGGTTCCACCGGCCAGCAACACAGCAGCGGCCGATGCAGCCTGTCCGAGGACAACGGTCTGGATCTGCGGGCGGATGTATTGCATGGTGTCATAAATCGCGGTCATCGCGGTGAATGATCCACCCGGCGAGTTGATGTACATGACGATGTCGCGTTCGGGGTCCTGACTTTCCAGAACCAGCAGCTGCGCCATGACGTCGTCCGCCGAGGCGTCGTCCACCTGCACGCCGAGGAACACGATGCGGTCCTGGAACAGCTTGGAATAGGGGTTCTGCGAACGAACGCCATACGAGGTGCGTTCTTCGAAGTCGGGCAGGATGTAGCGCGACTGGGGCATGGCGATCGGGGCGCGGCCGTCGAAATCAAAGTTCATAGTGGTTACTTTCCGCTCGTTCCGCCGCCACCGATGACATCGGTTGCGCTGGCTCGGATGTGGTCAACAAAGCCGTATTCCAGCGCCTCGTCGGCGGTGAACCAACGGTCACGGTCGCCATCGGCGTTAACCTGCTCTACGGTCTTGCCGGTGGCAGCTGCCGTGATTTCGGCCAAGCGCTGCTTCATGCTGAGAATCAGCTGGGCCTGGGTCTGAATGTCCGAGGCAGTCCCACCGAATCCGCCGTGGGGCTGGTGCAACAGCACGCGGGCGTTGGGCGTGATGTAACGCTTGCCCTTGGTGCCGGCGGTCAACAGCAGCTGACCCATCGAAGCCGCCATACCAATACCCACGGTGACGATGTCGTTGGGCACGAACTGCATGGTGTCATAAATCGCCATACCTGCCGTGATTGAACCACCGGGTGAATTGATGTACAGATAGATGTCCTTTTCGGGATCCTCTGCAGCCAACAGCAGCAACTTGGCGGCAATTTCGTTGGCGTTCTCATCGCGGACTTCACTGCCCAGCCAGATGATGCGGTCCTTCAGCAGACGGTCAAACACGTTCGGCGGGAACGGGGAATCGCTCATCACACACTCCTTATTGGTTCGTTTACAGCGTAACCGAGGCCGCCGTCAGCGGCCGCGAAATTCGCCAAGGGCAAAGAAAAGAGGGGGTGTTTCCACCCCCTCGATTCGCTAATGCTTAGTGGTTGTGACCAGCGTGGTCGTCGTGGTCGTGACCCTCGTGCTCGTCGATGGGCGATTCCACCGATGCCGTAGCCGATGCGGTGAAGTCGGACAGGTCGATGACCTTGCCCTTCGAGTCAACAACCTCGGCCTTGCTCAGGACGATGGCGATTGCCTTCGAGCGTGCGACCTCGCCGACCATTGCGGGGATCTGGCCGTTCTGCGACAGGATCTGGATGAATTCGTTGGCTTCCATGCCGTACTGCTGAGCCGACTGGAAGAGGTACGACAGAAGTTCGTCCTGACCGACCTGAACTTCTTCCTTCTCTGCAATGGTGTCGAGCAGCAACTGCAGACGGAACGACTTCTCGGTCGATTCGGTGACCTCAGCGCGGTGAGCGTCGTCCTCGAGGCGGTTCTCGCCTTCCAGATGACGGTTAACCTCGTCAGCGATTACGCCGGCGGGAACCTCGATGGTGACCTTGTCGAGAAGAGCGTCAACCAGCTTGGTGCGAGCCTGTGCGCCCTGTTCGTACACCTTGCGGTTTTCGAGCTGAGTCTTCAGGTCCTCGCGAAGTTCCTTGATGGTGTCGAACTGGCTGGCGACCTGAGCGAACTCGTCGTCTGCCTCGGGAAGCTCGCGCTCCTTGACGCTGGTCAACGTGACCGACACGAGTGCCTTCTCGCCGGCGTGGTCGCCACCGAGAAGCTCGGATTCGAACGAGGTCGATTCGCCTGCGGTCAGCGTGTCCAGTGCCTCGTCGATGCCATCGATCAGTTCTCCCGAACCGATTTCGTACGAGATCGAGGATGCCGAGTCAATTTCAGTGTCACCGATGGTGGCGGTGAGGTCGATGGTGACGAAGTCGCCCTTTGCGGCGGGACGGTCAACGGTGACCAGGGTGCCAAAGCGGCCACGGACCTGCTCGAGTTCGGTTTCGACGTCGGCCTTCGACACAGCTGCAGCGTCAACGGTGACCTTGATGCCGTCATAGGCGGGCAGGTCGAATTCGGGACGAACATCGGTCTCGATGGTGATGACCAGGTTGCCCGAGAAGTCTGCGACCTCGGGAAGTACGGTGTCGACCATTTCGGGTCGGCCGAGGGGCTTAATGTTCTCAGACTTAACTGCCTCACGGAAGAATCCGTCGATGCCCTCGGACACTGCGTGGTTGAGGACCTCGCCGCGGCCGACGCGCTGGTCGATCATGCGTGCAGGAACCTTGCCCTTGCGGAAGCCGGGGATGTTGACCGACTCGGCGATGTGCTGATAAGCGTGCTCGATGGCAGGCTTCAGTTCTTCCGGGGTCACGGCAATGGTCAGCTTGACGCGAGTGGCGCTCAGACGCTCGACTGTGTTCGTAGGCACTACATATCTCCTTGATGTGATGGTGAAACCGTCGGGGCGACAGGATTCGAACCTGCGACCTCCCGCTCCCAAAGCGGGCGCTCTAGCCAAGCTGAGCTACGCCCCGGGCTTCCGTGGCACTGCGAACAGCACACACGAGGCACCATAAGTCTAGCGGGTACTTATGAGGCGGTGCGCCAGTGAATCTCGCGGAAAATAGGCGCGGAACGGCCGCTGCCGCGACCCATCCCCCGTTGCCGAGTCCGCACGTGTCATCGCGATGAGAAAATCTGTATTAGACTCCCCTGTGGGGATGTAGCTCAATGGTAGAGCCTCAGTCTTCCAAACTGATCACGCGGGTTCGATTCCCGTCATCCCCTCCAGTGAAAAACCCCCGAGCCTGTGTGCTCGGGGGTTTTCGTGTTATCGGGCTAGTCCGGAAGCGGCTCGAACCACAGGTCGCGGCTGAGTTTCAGGAACGAATCCAGCAACAAGAGATTGCCGTTTGCCGACAGGTGGTGCTGGTCGATGTAGGTGTACACATCGTTCACGCGGGAATAGCAGAGGTCCTCGTCGGGGCACAGAATGGGGAACGGATCCCACAGGGTTGCACCCGTGGCCTCGGTCAGTGCCACGTATGACTCCATCACCGGCGCACGGAATGCGTCCTGGTATGGGCGATCCGTCGAGAATCCCGAGGCGCATACAGGGTTCAGTTGGTTGAACCACTGCAGGCACCGATCGGTTGCGGTCTCGAACACCGGTGTGGGGGCGGCGAGAACCACTATCAGGCCTTCGGCCTGAAGCTGTTCGACCACGGCAATCGAGGATTCCAGGACCTCGGCCCGACGCGCCTCGGATTCGGCACTGTTGACCTGTTCCAACAACGCGGTCTTGTCGGTCGGACCTAACAGTCCCGCGATTCGGCCAGTCGAGAACGACGAAAGCACCACGATGTCGCCGGGATTCGCCGTGGCTGTGATTTCGGCAATAAATTGCTCGTCACCGGGGCAGGTGTCCGCGGCGGGGCCCGACAAATTCACGAACCCACAGCCGTAGTGGCGGATCATGTCAAAGTCCGAACCTGTCTTTTTCGCAACCCAGCTCGCAAGGTTTTTGTAGTGACCGGCGTGCGAGTCACCGACGAAATACAGGGTGTGCCCCGCACCAAAACTGTCCTCGGGAATAGCTGCAAGAGCCGCATCGATGGCCTGTGAATCGTTGAACAACGGGTCGTTGAGGCGCTGGGCCACGGTGACGTACCGGGCATTTGCGACGGATACGGCAGCGGTCAGCGCCAGCGCTGCGATGGTTCCCACCGCGATGATGGTGAGGTCGGCACGTCGGCGAATAAACGCGCCCGAACGGAACGGGGTTTCCACGAAGCGGTAGCTGAGCCATGCAGCGAGGAACGTCAGCGCAACGGCCAGTACCTGCTTCCACAGCGAGTCAAGACCCAGAGTCCAGCGGAACAGCACAAAGATTCCCCAGTGCCACAGATACAGCGAGAACGAGGTTTTCCCGACGAACAGAACGATGGGC
Organism: uncultured Gulosibacter sp.; assembly: GCA_964599975.1. Taxonomy (GTDB): domain Bacteria; phylum Actinomycetota; class Actinomycetes; order Actinomycetales; family Microbacteriaceae; genus MWH-TA3. The sequence continues at coordinate 13,678 of CAZRHP010000009.1, read as the reverse complement.
GAGGTCAGGGCCCGCCCGAGGGAACCAAAGTTTCCGTCGTGAGAGTACGCCACGTGAATGAGCAGCGCAGTGCCCAGCACTGCGGGAACGGCCCACCAGAAGGGGAAGGCGTCGGTGGTTGCCCATACGAGTGACACGACGACGATCGCGGCCCCCGCGACGAACAACGCCTGCAGAGTTCGGCCCGACACCGCCGTGCGAGCCCGACGGCTGACGACGATGTACAGCAGCGCGCCTATGGCCAATTCCCAGAAGCGGGCGGGCAACATGTAAAACGCGTTGACCGCGTCGTTGCTGGTCTGCCAGACACTGATGCCAAACGACACGACCGTTGCACCGACGAGAACCGTTAACCCCGCGATCCTCAGAGCGGTCAGCTGGCGGTGAATTCCCCATGCAATCAGGATCGCGATCAACGGGAACACCAGATAGAACTGTTCCTCGACACCCAGCGACCATGTGTGCAGGAACGGGTTGAACTCGGACCGGTCCCCGAAGTATCCGTCGTTTCCCAGAACCAACGACACGTTGCTCAGGCCATAAATCGCCCACTGGGCCGTATCGAAAATTCCCTGGCTCATGAACGATTTCGGAATAAACACCGCCGACGCGAGTGCTGTAAAGCCCAAGAACACGAACAGTGCAGGAGCAATGCGCACAAATCGACGGCGATAGAAACCGGTAAAGAAACTCCACACCGACGAGGCGCGGCGTTCGATCAGCGACTTCGTGATGACGAAACCCGAGATGGTGAAGAAGATATCGACACCCACGAAGCCGCCCGGAAGCAGGTCGGGGTTCAGGTGATACGCAATAACGGCCAAGACCGCCAGGGCGCGCAGAGCATCGATTCCCGCAACGTGGCCCGAGGTTTGTGCGGGTGCGGCCCCAGCTGCCTTCTGTGCATCGGTCCGCGACACGACGTCCTCCTGTACATGACTCACAAACTTATGTCCAGACTAACGAATCGGGACGCCCCTAACGAGGAAGTGCCGCGATGGCGGCAAGAACAACGACCGCGGAACGTTCGGCCGCACCATCCAGATGGGTGAGAAATTCGGAACCATCGGGAGCGCACAAATCGGACACCGCGCGAATTGAGACGAAGGGAGCACCGAAACGGTATGCCACCTGTGCGATGGCCACGGTTTCCATATCCACCGTTTCAATCTGCCCAAAGTCGGCACGAATACGGTGCGCGTGTTCGGCGGTGACGAACTTGTCGCCCGACCCCATCCCCGCTACTCGGACGGGATACGCGTGTTCCCCGGTCAGCGCAGCCTCGGCGAGCGCCGCGGAACCCTGATAGTGCGCGGGCATCCCGGGTACCTGACCCAACTGGTAGCCAAACGCTCGGGCATCGGCCTCGAGGTTGATGACATCCGCGCTGATGATGACGTCACCCACGGCAGTGTTCACCCCGACTCCCCCGGCTGTTCCCGCACTAATCAGGGGAATTCCGGCGGGATAGCGTGTGAGCAAGGCGGTTGCCGACTGCGCGGCGTTGACGAGCCCGATTCCGCTGATAGCGAGGGCAATTCGTGTGTCGCCGACCATGAGGTCAACGGTGCGGATTCCCGCAGCCTCGTGCGGTTCGGACATCTGGTCAGCCCGATCGAAAAAGGGCTGAGCTTCTTCGAGCATGGCAACCTGCACCAGCGCGTGCACGGCTGACGTCACGCGGTGACCTGTGACCAGTTCTCGCGCTCGGCGAGGAATTCACGGGCTGCATTCTGGGCACCCTCGAGAGTGTGGTTCGCACCCCATCCACACTGGATGATGTTGGCGGCGGGCACCTCATCGGCACCCAGAATGTCGCTGAGCGTCTGTTCCACCAATTCGGCGATCTGGTCAAACGTGTGGTCGCCACTGATGATCAGATAGAAACCCGTTTGGCATCCCATCGGCGAAAAATCGATGATGTCCGAGGTGTGGTTTCGGCTGAGTTCAGCAAACATGTGTTCCAACGAGTGCATAACGTCCATGGGCATGTGCGCCACGTTGGGCTGCGTAAAGCGCACATCAAATTTGACGACGACGTCACCGTGTGCAAGTTCCTTGCGGTCGGCCTGCCGAATGTACGGTGCGCGAACAGTGCGGTGGTCAAGGTTGAACGATTCGACGTTCATGCGGGGTGCGTCAGTCATGGACTCAGCCTAACGCCCGGGTTTTGTGGACGGGTCGGGTTACAGGTGCAGGAACTTCTCGACCAAGAGGGCCACACCGATCAACAGCATTGACACCCCAGATATTCGGCTGACAAGCACCGCGGTCGTGGGACGCGCCTTGAGCACACGGCCTGCGAAAAATCCGACCGCCGCATAGATGCCGAAGGTGTTCGCCATGTGCACAAGCCCTAGGACACTGAGCTGAACCCAGAGCGGCCAATCGGCATCGGCACTGGTGAACTGCGGCAACAATGCGACGAACAACAGCAACGCCTTGGGGTTCAGACCACTGACGCCAGCACCGGACAACAGCCGAGCCCGAATGCTGGAGGTGGGTTCGGTATCGCCGATTCGAGGAACCGTGGGGTGGCGGATCGTTCCCACACCCAACCAGATCAGGTAAACACCACCAGCGATGGACAACCCCAACATGGCCCACGGTGTTTGCGCGACGAGGACCGCAAGCCCTGCGGCCACCACCGCGGTCAGCCCCGCATATCCGATCAGCAAGCCCAGAATCGACGGCAACGCACTGCGTTCCCGAAACCCCGCCGAGATAACAAAGGCCCAATCGGCGCCCGGCGTGATGGTCAACAGAAAAGACACGACCCAATAGGTCAGGAGCAGCTCGAACGGCATCGTTTACTGCGCTGCCGCGGCGATGCAGTAAATTTTGCGCACCGTGGATTCGATGACCCAGACGGTTTCCTCGCCGTCATCGAGAACCAATTCGAGGCCCGGCTCGAGCACCTCGACACGACCATCGCCGTGGGTGACGGTTCCCATGCCGCCCAGGATCAGGGACACCTCGGCAACTTCGACATCACGCATCGAACCAGGAGCCATCTCCCAGACGCCGATCTCGTATCCACCCTGGACACTGAGGGTCTGGAAACCTGTCGTCGGGTGACCCGCCAACGCGAGCCCCGCCTCGACCGGAAAATGGTCAATGTGTGCCACGCGTGCGGCAGCAATGAATTCTTCGGCGAATTCCATGATTTATCCCATCGTGCTGTGAGTAATGCGACCGCCCAGCATGGTCACCGCGACTCGGGTGTTATGCAGTTCGTCGGGTGGGCAGGTAAACGGGTCGGTGTCGAGCACAATCAGGTCGGCCGGCTGGCCCACCTCGACGGTGCTGCGCGCAGAGCATCGAATAGCAGTTTCGACGGTCAGTCGTTCTTCGGGATGCCACGAAGCACGAGCGTCCGCCGTGCGGGTGACCGCGGATTCAATGGTCAACCATGGGTCCAATGGCGCCACCGGGGCATCGGAACCCAAGTACACCGGCACACCAGCCTCGAGCAATGAATTCATGGGGTATGCCCAGTCACGGCCCTTCCACAGCTCATCGGCGACATCTCGGTCATCGACGGCGTGCTTGGGCTGGACGCTGGCGATCAGGCCCAGCTGAGCCATGCGTTCGACGTCACGAGGCAACACCATCTGAGCATGCTCGATTCGGCCCGAGATTCCCACCGTCTGGAACGCGTCAATGACATGTGTGTTGGCGGCATCGCCGATGGCGTGAATGGCCGACTCGATACCCGCATCGCGCGCCGTCGACATGACCGACACCAGTTCGTCCTGTGCGATGTTCATCACACCGTGCCCGGATCCGTCCGGATAGGCATCGTGACAGCACGCCGTGCGGGTGTTGATGGCGCCGTCCGAAATGACCTTGAGATAACCCATGGTGACCGTACCCGCAATCGTGTCCCCTGTTGACCACCCGGCATCGATGGCTTCGTGGAGCCGATCGGGATACACGCTGGCGGCGACACGAACCGCGTCAAAACCTGCTTCCACTCGTCGTTCCCAGTTATGCAGGTTCTCCATCTCGAAGCTCGTGACACCCACGATTCCTTGGGACGCGGCGGTGCGCGCAACCCTGTCAATCAACTCGTCCATGGTGGCCTCGGGAATCTGGGCCAGATGGGTCAGCAGGTCGAAACAGTCCTGTTCGCGCAGAATGCCGTCGGCACCCACCACATCGACGACGCCGAATTCGACTGCCGCTGCGTTGTTGATCCAGCACGAATGAACATCCATGCTGAACACCACGACCGGCCGATCGGCGGAAATAGCGTCAAGTCCCCCGATTGTGGGCTGCTGCGGCCACAGCGCGTATCGCAGGCCCGTACCAATGATGGGACCACTGCCCCCCGAGTCGTGATTGCGCAGAATGGCAATGACCTCGTCGGCATTGGTGGCGGCGAGAACATCGGCCCGGGTGGCGTGCTGTGCCCACACCCCCAGGTGAACGTGTTCGTCCCACAACCCTGGCACAACGATTCGCCCCTCGGCATCGATATCCGCGGGCAACGACTCACCGACGGCGGGCGTGATATCGACGATGAGGCCGCCATCGATGAGAATGTCGACTCGTCGGCCGTCCAGAGTGGCATTGCGAATGTTCACGGGGTGACTCCTTGGCATGTCGGGCAAAAGTACAACTTTCGAGTGGCAACAATGTCCATCGCGATGGGTGTTCCACAACGCCGGCACGGTTGACCGGTGCGGTGATAGACCCAGTGGCGGTCCGCGCGGTGCGCAAGCGCACGGTCATAATCCTCGCCTGACAACCCATCCATCGTCAACATCTGACCCGTGTCCACGCCAATTTTCAGCAGGTAGGACCAGTCCCGCCACAGTTCGCGCACGGTCTCGGGATCCAGATCATTGGCCGGCACATAGGGATCAAGGCCCGCGCGAAACAACATCTCGGCGCGATACACGTTTCCAATTCCCGCCACAATTTTTTGATTCATCAGTGCCTGACCAATCGGGGTGCGGGTTCGGGACAACAGTGAGGCAAATCTGTCTCCACCGTTCGGCTCCACCAACGGGTCGGGACCGAGCCCCGCAATCACGCGCGCGACGGATGTTCGATCCAGGATTTCACACACCGTCGGACCACGCAGGTCGGCAACCGCAGAATCCGTGAGGATTCGGCACCGGACCTGACCGATTGGCTCGGGCGGAAAATCGATGCCCGCATCCTCGGAGCCGGATGATTCCTCGGCCATCCGCAGCCGTGTGCGTCGAGGCGCCCCGATGGAACTCAACGAATCCTCGTGCGCGCCCACCACGGTGCCTTGACCCGCAGTTTGGCCCATGCGACCACCGGCGCTCGCCGCCGTGTCGTCGAATGTCACGGCACCAGCAAAATCCCAAGCCCCGTAGATTCCCAGGTGGACGTGCAGCGTCACGCCGTGGTCGAACTCCAGGAACAGATGCTTGCCCACCGCATACGAATCGACAACAGCGTGACCCGTCAAAATTTCCGCGTCACCGAAGCGGCCCTGTGGCGAGCTGACCGCTGCCCGATGCCCCACAAAAAAGCGGCGAAACTGAGCCGCAATGCGATGGACGGAATGCCCCTCGGGCATGGTTAGACGATCTCGAAACCGGCGATCGCACCCGTGGTTTCGTACTCAAACAGCTGAGCGATTCGGCGGGCGTGACGTTCCTCGCCGGGGTACGGCGAATCGACAAACAAATCAATCAGCGTGAGGACCTCGTCGTCGGAGTGCTGACGAGCACCGATGGCGCAGACATTGGCGTTGTTGTGCTCGCGTGCGAGCACGGCTGTGGCCTCGCTCCACACCAGCGCAGCACGAATTCCCTCGACCTTGTTGGCCGCAATCTGTTCGCCATTTCCGCTGCCACCGAACACGATTCCCAGAGCCTCAACTCCGTTAATTTCATCGGCACGAACCGCACGCGCAGCATTGATGCAGAAGCTGGGGTAATCATCCAGTGCGTCATATTCCACGGGCCCGTGATCGACAACATCGAAACCGCGAGACGACAGATGCTCGGCAATTGTTTTACTGAGGTCCAGACCCGCGTGGTCAGTGGCGAGATGAATGCGCATGGCTCCATCATACGAGTGACCGTTCACGCCTGGGCAAAGCCGATTCCGGCCAATACTTTGCTAGGAAAACGATTTTCTGCGATAGAGTTGTCCCCAGACTTCCCTTCCCAATTTTTTCGGAGAAAACTCTTCATGGCCAACCCAGAATTCAAGCGAACTGTTCGCGGGTACGACAGCGCCGAAGTTGACGAATTTGTTGCTGACCTGCAGGCAAAAATTGCCGAGCTTGAAGGCGACCAATCCGAGAATGTTCGCGCGATTCAAAAGCTCAACCGGGAACTTGCGGACACCTCGGACCGCCTCGCCAAAGTAAAGCCCTCGTTTGCCGAACTGGGAAGCGCGTTCGAAGAAACTCTGCGTCTGGCCGAACAGCAGGCCGCCGCCATGATCCAGGACGCCGCCAACGAATCTGCCGCCACTCTGGCACAGGTACGAGGTGAAGCAGCGCGAATTCGCGAGGCCGCTGACCGCGACACCCGCCAGCTTGTCGACGAGGCACGCACCAAGAGTGAAGAACTGCGTCTGCAGGTCGAACGTGAGGTTGCTCAGGAACGTCAGCGGATTGCCGACGAACGCGCCAAGGCCGAAACGGTGCGCACTCGGGCCGAACGCGCCGCCGCCAACATGATTAGCCAGGCGGAAAAGCAGATCGCCGACGCCCGCGCCGAGAACAACCGCATCATCGAAGAAGTTAAGCGCGAAGCCAACGAACTGCTGCGCATCGCCAGCGAAAACAAAGTTGCTGCCGACGCACAGATTCGCGAGGAGCTCGACGAAGCCGAGCGTTCACGCACCGCCATCCACGACGAGGCCGACCGTTACGCCGCTCAGGCCTATGAACAGGCCGACGCACATGTGGAATCCGCCGTTCAGCGCGCCTCGAACATCATGAAGGAAGCCGAAGCGCACTTCGAAGATGCTCAGGCCCGCGCACAGGAAACACGCGACGAGGCTCGGCAGTACGCCGAGGGTCTTATCCAGACCTCGATGAACCAGGCCCGTGAGGTGTCGCGCGACACCGACGACTTTGTTGCCAACTTCCTGCTCGACGCCGAAGCGCGACTCGAAGAAGGTCGTCGCCAGCAGATTGCGTTGACCGACTACATTCACAAACTGCGTCTGGTGTCGAACGACATCAACCTCGGACCCCTGAACACGGCCATTGCACCGTCGGTTGACGAAATTCGCAGCATCCAGGTTGCCGAAATCGTCGACGAGGACTAATCCCCCGCTCACGATCAAAATTTCTCACGCCGGCCCATCGGGCCGGCGTGAAATTGTCTAGGAGTCGAACCCCAGACCCAGTGCATCGAGTGTGCGCAGGAGCAGATTGCGCCGTCCCTCATTGCGGTCGGCGCGACGCATTGACCACTTCACGATCGAGATCAACGGGTACCGGAACGGCTCGGGCGGGAACGGAATCGGCAGACTGCGGACCATGCGCAACCGGGTGCGTTCCGTGTCGGCGCCGTCCAGCATGTCGAGCATCGTATCTGCGGCGAAACGTGTCGCGGCAACCCCCAACCCGGTGTAACCCGCGGCATAGGCAACACGGCCTCGCCTGGCGGACCCAAAGAACACGCTAAAACGCGAACACGTGTCGATTGCCCCCGACCAACGGTGGGTAAATTTCAGACCTTCGAGCTGCGGGAACGTCACAAAGAAGTGCTCGGCCAGCAGCTGGAACACGGCGGGGTTGTTCGCAAATCGTGTGCGGTCGGGGTCGGCACCCGGCGTGTATGCGGCATCGTATCCACCCCACAGGATTCGACCATCCATGGTTCGGCGATAGTAATGGAATTGGTTTCCCATGTCCGAAACGCCTTCGCGCCCGTCCCAACCGATCGACTCCCACTGTTCGGGGGTCAGAGGCTCGGTCATTAGTACGTGGTCATACACGGGAACCACATGCCACCGGAAACGGCGCAGTACCGAGGGAAAAACGTTCGTGGCCAGTGCCACCCGTCCCGCAACGATGCCATCGCCCGATTCCATGAGGACGGTCACGGTGTCCCCCGAGTTCACGACTCTGGTCACTCGACCCACCATGAATTCCACACCCAATTCGCGTGCGGTGCGCAACATTTCGGCCACCATTTTCCCAGGGTGCACGAGAGCCGAATCGGTGCGTTCAATCGCTCCGCCCACAAATGTCGGCGAATTGAGCACACGGCGAACCTGATCTTGGTCCAACACCTCGTCACCTTCGCACCATTCCAGTTGGTGGGGTTCTGTTGCCACGAGCAGGGTTCCCGGGCGTTCAAAATCGCAGTCCCAGCCGTAACGGGACACCGTGGCCTCGATGCCATCCAAATTCTGACGACCCAGGTCGTCCAGGCGGTCGATCTCGTGCGGGAAACGGGTTTCGCCGTTCAATCGGCCGTGAGTTAAGGACGCCTCGAGGAACCCACCGTTTTGGCCCGACGCACGCATGCCGACACCGGAATCCATGTTGATGACGAGAACAGAGCGGTCCGGAGTGCGTTCCTTGGCTCGAATTGCCGTCCACAGTCCCGTAAAGCCGGCTCCGACAACGACCAGGTCGACTGAACCGCCGGTTGGGCCCGCGTGATCACCGATCTGGACATCGACACCAACAAGCCAGAACGAGCCCTCGCGGGCGTTCGTCCACGACGCGTGGGTCGCCTCGGAATTGGCGGGTTTACGGTCAAATACGGTTTCGGGCATCGGTGCCACCTCCACCCTTCAGCATAGACTGAGAGCACCTACGTTGCCCCAAAGGAGTCGTCGTGCCAGGAGAAAACCTGACCAGAATTGAAGCCATCGAACGCCGCGGGGTCGTGTCGACTCACGCGTATCAGATCGCTCTGGACCTGACCGGCTCGGACACAACTTTCCGTTCCCGCACGACGATTACGTTCGACGCAACGGAAGGCGCCAGCACCTTCCTCGACGCCATCACGCACACGGTCCATTCGATCACGCTCAACGGTGCGCCGGTTCCCGTTTCGGCCGCGGACGGCACCCGAATCGCCCTGGACGGCCTGTCCGCGCACAATGTTGTCGTTGTCGATGCCGACATGTCGTACACCAACACCGGCGAAGGCCTGCACCGCTTTGTCGACCCCGTCGACAACAAGGTCTATCTGTACTCGCAGTTCGAGGTCCCCGATTCGAGGCGCGTCTTTGCGGTCTTCGAACAGCCCGACCTGAAAGCCACATTCCAGTTCACGGTGACCGCACCCGCCGATTGGGCCGTCATCAGCAACTCCCCCGCACCCGCGCCGACAATCTTCGGGGACGTTGCCGTACACGAATTCCCCGCCACGCCCCGCATCTCGTCGTACATCACCGCATTGATCGCGGGACCCTACGTATCTGTTCACTCCGAACTCACGAGCGTCGATGGTCGCGCCATCCCCCTGGGCATCTTTGTTCGTGAATCACTCGCAGAGCACCTCGACGCCGACTACATCTTTGACATCACCCGCAAGGGATTCGAGTACTTTGAAAACGCGTTCGGTGTCCCGTACCCCTTCGAAAAATACGATCAACTTTTCGTTCCGGAATTCAACGCCGGTGCCATGGAAAACGCGGGAGCAGTCACGTTCACCGAGGTCTATGTTTTCCGTTCGAAGGTCACCGATGCAATCCGCGAGCGTCGGGTCGTCACCATACTTCACGAGCTGGCACACATGTGGTTCGGCGACTTGGTGACCATGAAATGGTGGAATGACCTGTGGTTGAACGAGTCGTTCGCCGAATGGGCGTCCACGATTGCCACTGCCGAAGCCACGGAATGGACCGAGGCGTGGACGACGTTCCAGGCCATGGAAAAGAGCTGGGCGTATCGTCAGGACCAACTGCCCTCGACCCACCCGATCATGGCATCAATCACCGACCTCGAAGACGTTCAGGTGAACTTTGACGGAATCACCTACGCCAAGGGCGGGTCGGTCCTCAAGCAGCTGTTCGCGTGGGTCGGCCGCGACGCATTCTTTGCGGGGGTTTCGGCATACTTCCGCAAGCACGCTTGGGGCAATACCGAACTCGCGGATCTGATGGTGGAACTCGAGGCCGCGAGTGGCCGCGATTTGTCAGCTTGGACTACTCTCTGGCTGGAAACGGCCGGCGTGAACACGTTGCGCCCAGACCTTGCCTGTGACGACGACGGAACAATCACCGGCTTTGCGGTACTGCAGAGCGCCCACCCGGACTATCCCACAATTCGTCCGCACCGCCTCGCCATCGGTATTTATGGTCGAGAGGATGGTGCACTCGTCCGCCGTCATCGTGTGGAATTGGATGTCGAAGGGACGCGCACCGAGGTTCCCGAGCTCGTGGGGCTACACCGGGGCGAGCTGATCCTCATCAACGACGACGACCTTGCCTATGCCAAAATTCGACTCGATGAGCTGTCGTTGCGCACGGCCATCACGGGCCTGTCCAGCATCGCTGATCCCCTGGCCCGATCGCTGGTGTGGGGCAGCGCCTGGGACGCCACGCGCGACGCGGAAATGTGTGCGCGGGACTACATCGCCCTGGTCCTCGACAACATCGCAACGGAAACCGAGTCGACAACCATCCGCACTCTGCTGGCCCAGCTGTCCACGACCGTGCGCATGTATGCGGATCCCGCTCACCGCGTTGCGCTGTTGGAGTCCACCGCCACTGCACTGTGGACTCTGGCATCGTCGGCCGAATCGGCATCGGACGCCCAGTTCCAGTTCGTCCGCGCCTTTGCGCAGATGGCCTGCACCCCGGTCCACGGCTCGCTCCTGCGCGACCTGCGGGACGGCGCAACTACGTTGCCCGGACTGCAGATCGACACCGACCTGTCGTGGGACCTGCTGGAGGGCATGGTTCTCTGCGGTAATGCTGGCGAGGACGAAATCTCCGCCGCCCACGCCGCAGACACGACTGCCAACGGCAACCAGACGGCAGCTCGCGTTCGCGCCACTATCCCCCGAGCCGACGCCAAGCGTGCGGTGTTCGACGACCTCACCCAGCACGACGACGCACCCAACGCTATCGTGAACCACACCGCCCTGGGATTCGGCCACGTCAACGACCCCGCAATCATCGGCGACATGGTCGACGATTACTTTGGCTCACTGACATCAATCTGGGAGTCGCGCACATACCAAATTGCGTCGTACTTGATCCAAGGCCTGTACCCCGCCGCATTGGCCAACCACGACCTCGTGGACGCCAGCGAGGCGTGGCTGCGGGACAACGCTGACGCCGCACCCGCGCTGCGTCGCATGATTATCGAAAACGTCGCTGGGGTACACCGCGCCCTCGCGGCACAAGAGCACGACCGAAAGGCCCGCGCATGATCCTCGCCGCCGAAACTAACACCGTCGCGGACTGGTTTACCGCGATGTACGAGTCCAACCCCACGCTGTTTCGCATCGTCCTGCTGTTGGTCATCGCCGTCGTGGTGCGCTGGGCGCTGTCCTTCACGATTCGACGAGTTGTACACGGTGTTGTTCACGGGGTAAAGAAATCCCAGAACGTGGATCAAACCGTCGAGATCAACTCGTCGCCGCTGGTTGCCGTTCGACTCGTTCAGCGCACACGCACAATGGGCACGGTCATGAACAACCTCGGTACCTGGGTGATCGTGATTGTCACCAGCATGCTGTTGTTGGGCGAACTGGGGTTCGAGGTCACGGGCCTGATCGCTTCGGCCGGAATCATCGGCGCGGCACTCGGTTTCGGCGCACAAAACGTGATCAAGGACATCCTCAACGGCCTATTTATGGTGTTCGAGGACCAGCTGGGTGTCGGCGATGTGGTCGACCTCGGCAGCGCCACCGGAGTTGTCGAGGAAGTCGCCATTCGCGTCACCAAGGTTCGCGACGTCAACGGCACACTGTGGTTTGTTCGCAACGGTGAAATCCTGCGGGTCGGAAACATGTCCCAAGGCTGGGCTCGCGTTGTCATTGACCTTCCCGCCCCCTACGCCTCCGATGTCAACGCAATCGAGGAAACCCTGTTGGCCGTTGCCCAGGAATTGGCGGATGACCCCGAATGGCGCCGCAAGATCCTCGAGGACCCCGAAATTTGGGGTATCGAATCGATTTCGGCCGAGGCCGTTGTCATGCGCCTCGTCCTCAAGGTCCGTTCCAGCGAACAGTGGGATGTTGCCCGCGAACTGCGCAAACGACTCAAGTCCACACTGGACGCGAAGGGCATCGTCCTGCCCGCACTGAACCGTGTGGTGTTTGACGGACTCGATTCGCTGGTGCGTACAGCCCACGTGGACACGGGCTCACCCGGCGAATGATCGACGACAACCTGTACGACCGCATCGGTGGTCACGATACTTTCGTGCGTCTCGTGACCGCGTTCTATGACGGCGTCGCAGCCGATCCCGTATTGCGGCCCATGTACCCGGACGACGAAATGGACGGGGCCATCTGGCGCCTCACCAGCTTTCTCGAACAGTACTGGGGCGGGCCGGGAACGTACAGCGAACACCGCGGCCACCCACGGTTGCGAATGCGGCACTCCCCCTTTGCCGTCACACCCGATGCGCGCGAGCGATGGCTGAACCATATGACCAGCGCTCTCGATGGACTGCACCTCAGCCCGATGGACCACGCCACGATGCTCGATTACTTCGACCGTGCCGCGACCGCAATGATCAACACGGGTGACGACGACCGCGGGGATCGTCCCAGCCTGCTTTAGAAACGGCGCTGTGCTCGGCCTAGTCGAAGCTGTACGACTTGGCAACGATGTTGCCGCGTGAAGTTACCAGCCTCGTCCAGGGACCGCGCAACGACACCTGAGCCTCGCCGTCGCCGAGGAAACCCAGGGCGGTTGCGGCGAACGCAACGCCGGCCGGCAGTGCGACATCGGTGCTGATACTGGCGCCCCACACCGCACTGCGGACACGACGCACAAAGTATTCTTCGGCATCCGCGGGAATGAGTTTCTTGATTTCCGCCACACCCTCGGCGGACACTCGCACCAGGTCGGTGTCCGCAACCGATTGAGCGGGGCTCCAGCCATCGCGTGGCGGCAGGGCCACCTGCCACTGCAAGGACGGAACCTCGTGCGGAAATTCGAACGGTGCTTCGCCGTCGGAGTGAACCACCGCAGACAGTCGATCGCGCAGCGAATCGATCGGAACGACAATATCGAATTCCGCATCGCCGGACAGACGGAAAGCCCTCATGCCCAGAACCGTGGGGGTCTCGTCGTTAAAACCGCGGGGACCCAGAATGAGCACGAACGCCGCAAGGACTCCCTCGTCGGCTACGAGGCGGACAGCATTGTTGGCGACCACTGCGGACCGCGACACAAAGGTGTCGAGGTCACGCAGTTCCGGGATCCCGGCAAAAACGACGGACTGAGGCATGACCTAGTCGCGGGTGAGTTTGCGGTAGGTCGAGCGGTGAGGCTTTGCCGCATCGGCACCCAAACGCGTGACTTTGTTCGCCTCGTACGACTCAAAGTTGCCCTCGAACCAGTACCACTTCGAGGGGTTTTCATCGTCGCCCTCATAGGCCAGGATGTGGGTGGCGATGCGGTCGAGGAACCAACGGTCGTGGGTGATGACCACGGCACAACCGGGAAAGTCCAAGAGCGCGTTCTCCAACGACGACAGGGTTTCCACGTCGAGGTCGTTGGTGGGCTCGTCCAGCAGCAACAGGTT
>CAZRHP010000008.1:44044-45574 GCA_964599975.1 uncultured Gulosibacter sp. | reverse complement strand
AGCAGTTGGCCGTGATTCGCGAGGCCTCCGTCGCGCGCCCGGTGCCGGTGCGCATCGAGGCGGTGCCGACCGTCCGCGAACCCGACGGTCTCGCCCGCTCGAGCCGCAACCGCATGCTCACCGAAACGGAACGCGCCACCGCTGTGGCGATCCCGAAGGCCTTTCGTGCGATTGCTCGACGGGGCGCCTCGCCCGAGGTCGTTGCCGCCGCCCGTGTGCACCTCGAACACTCCGGTGTGACCGTGCGGTACCTCGAGACCGTGGACCCCACCACCCTTGTCGTCACCCACGAACCCGGCCCGGCCCGGCTTCTGTTCGCGGGAACCGTCGGCGGGGTTCGACTTCTCGACAACTGGGCCGTGGACATCCCCGACGAACGGTAACCTTGAGGGGATAGGAAGGCACCGAATGACCGACGTTACTGAACCCACTGCAGAAGACATTGTCGAGCAGAAAGCGGTTCGACTGGCCAAGCGTGCACGACTCCTCGAGGGTGGCGAGGCCTACCCCGTTGCCGTCCCCATCACTCACACGATTTCCCAGATCCGCGCCGACCACCAGGGCCTCGAGGCCGATGTGACCACCGGTGTCACAGTGGGTGTTGCCGGCCGTGTCGTGCACCTGCGTAACACCGGCAAGCTGTGTTTTGCGGCAATTCAGAGCGGCGAGGGCGAGCGCCTGCAGGCCATGGTGTCGCTGGGCGAGGTGGGCGAGGAATCGCTGGAACAGTGGAAGGACCTCGTCGACCTGGGCGACCACCTGTTCGTGACCGGCGAGGTCATCACCTCGAAGCGCGGCGAACTGTCCATCATGGTGTCCTCGTGGCAAATTGCATCCAAGGCGTTGCTGCCGTTGCCCAACATGCACTCGGAACTCAACGAGGAAACCCGTGTGCGCCAGCGCTACCTCGACCTGATTGTGCGCGAACAGGCCCGACTGACCCCGCGCCTGCGTGCCGCAACGATGAAGTCGCTGCGCGCAACATTTGATTCGCACGGGTACCTCGAGGTCGAAACCCCGATGCTGCAGACCATGCACGGCGGCGCCGCGGCACGTCCCTTCGTGACCCACTCGAACGCCTTTGACATGGAACTGTTCCTGCGCATCGCGCCCGAACTGTTCCTCAAGCGCGCCGTCGTTGGCGGCATCGACCGCGTCTTTGAAATCAACCGTAACTTCCGCAACGAGGGCGCCGACTCGACCCACAGCCCCGAATTCGCGATGCTCGAGTCGTACTGCGCCTATGGGGACTACAACCAGATCGCTGACCTGACTCAGGAACTGATCCAGAACGCGGCGCTTGCCGTGTCCGGTTCGCACGTGGTGACGTGGCACGATGGCACCGAATTCGATCTGGGTGGTGAATGGGACCGCATCAGCATGTACCCCTCGCTGAGCGCTGCGTGCGGCATCGAGATCACCCCGCAGACCCCCGTCACCGAACTGAAGCAACTGGCCGACGCCAACGCCACCGGGGCCAGCCACCCAACCAACGGAAGGACCGCGAGGGAACTGGGGAGGAACTCCGTC
>CAZRHP010000008.1:25061-44034 GCA_964599975.1 uncultured Gulosibacter sp. | reverse complement strand
ACGGCATCGAGGTCAAGCACCCCACCCACGGCAAGTACGTCGAGGAACTGTGGGAGCACTTCGTCAAGGGCGACCTGGTCCGACCGACCTTCGTCATGGACTTCCCCGTCGATACCTCGCCGCTGGTGCGTGAACACCGCAGCATCCCCGGTGTCGTCGAAAAGTGGGACCTCTATGTCCGCGGTTTCGAACTGGCGACCGGATATTCCGAACTCGTCGACCCCGTGATCCAGCGCGAACGTTTTGTTGAACAGGCCAGCCTCTCCGCCCGAGGTGACGACGAGGCCATGCCCTTGGACGAGGAATTCCTGCGTGCTCTGGAGCACGGCATGCCCCCCAGTGGGGGAATGGGCATGGGAATGGACCGCCTGCTGATGGCCATCACCGGTCTCGGCATCCGCGAAACCATCCTTTTCCCACTCGTCAAGTAACCCCGACCCTCGTAGACTGACACCATGATTGAGGACTACTGGGCGAACGCACTGTTTTCGGTGACCCCCACGATTCTGATTGGCCTGATTTTCTGGTTCGCCATGCGCGCGATTCTGCGTGCCGACCGTACCGAACGCAACACTCTGGCCAAGTACGAGCAGGAAGAACGCGAGCGTCGCGGCATTACTCCGCACGAGTAAACCGTCCGTTCGTCCCCCGCGCGGCCTCGACCTCGCACCTATCGCCAATAGCGAATACCCTCCCTTTTGCGCGCCGCAAAAGTTACCCTCAAAAGGTGGCGCACGTCAGCGCCCAGAGGAGATGTCGTGGCAATGTTTGAAAGATTCACCGATCGTGCACGTCGGGTTGTCGTGTTGGCTCAGGAAGAAGCCAAGCTGCTCAACCACAACTACATCGGCACCGAACACATCCTCCTCGGTCTGATCCGCGAGGGCGACGGCATTGCCGCCAAGGCCCTGGAATCGCTCGACATTTCGCTCGAAGGCGTGCGCGAACAGGTTCAGGAAATTATCGGTCAGGGACAGCAACAGCCCACCGGACACATTCCGTTCACTCCCCGCGCAAAGAAGGTGCTGGAACTCTCGCTGCGCGAAGCACTGCAGCTGGGCCACAACTACATCGGCACCGAACACATCCTGCTGGGCCTGATTCGCGAAGGCGAGGGTGTTGCCGCGCAGGTCCTCGTCAAGCTCGGAGCCGAGCTGGGCAAGGTTCGTCAGGCTGTCATCCAGATGCTCTCGGGTTACCAAGGCAAGGAAACCGTCAACGTCGGCGGCGGCGAGCCCAGCAACGACAAGGGCTCGCAGGTGCTCGACCAGTTCGGCCGCAACCTCACCCAGTCGGCCCGTGATGGCAAGCTCGACCCTGTGATCGGTCGCGAAAAAGAGATGGAACGCGTCATGCAGATCCTCTCGCGCCGTACCAAAAACAACCCCGTGCTCGTCGGTGAACCGGGCGTCGGTAAGACCGCCGTCGTCGAGGGTCTGGCACAGGCCATCGTTCGCGGCGAAGTTCCCGAGACACTCAAGGACAAGCAGCTCTATACGCTCGACCTGGGTTCGCTGATTGCCGGAAGCCGTTACCGCGGTGACTTCGAGGAACGACTCAAGAAGGTCATCAAGGAAATTCGCAACCGCGGCGACATTATCGTCTTCATCGACGAAATCCACGCCCTGGTGGGTGCTGGCTCGGCCGAGGGCGCGGTGGACGCGGCCTCGATCCTCAAGCCCATGCTCGCCCGCGGCGAACTGCAGACCATCGGCGCGACCACGCTCGACGAGTACCGCAAGTACATCGAGAAGGACGCCGCGCTCGAGCGCCGCTTCCAGCCGGTGACCGTGAACCAGCCCTCGGTGGCTCACACCATCAACATCCTCAAGGGCTTGCGCGACCGCTACGAGGCGTTCCACAAGGTGTCCATCACCGATGACGCCATCGTGGCCGCTGCGACCCTCGCCGACCGTTACGTGCAGGACCGTTTCCTGCCCGACAAGGCAATCGACCTGATTGACGAGGCCGGCGCTCGCCTGCGCCTCTCGATCCTGTCGTCGCCCCCCGAGCTGCGTGAATTCGACGACAAGATTGCCGCCGTCCGCGCACAGAAGGAAAAGTCCATCGAGGACCAAGACTTCGAGGGCGCTGCGTCATTCCGCGACCAGGAAAAGCAGCTGCTGGGCGAACGACTGCGCCTCGAAAAGGAATGGCGTTCCGGTGGCAAGGGCGAAACTGGCACCGTTGACGAGGGAATCATCGCCGAGGTTCTCGCTCAGGCCACGGGAATCCCCGTGTTCAAGCTGACCGAACAGGAAAGCGCTCGACTGCTGATGATGGAAAAGACGCTGCACCAGCGCATCATCGGTCAGGAAGAAGCCATCTCGGTTCTGTCGCGCACCATTCGTCGTACCCGCGCCGGGCTCAAGGACCCCAAGCGACCTTCGGGTTCGTTCATCTTCGCCGGTCCGACCGGTGTCGGCAAGACCGAGTTGGCCAAGGCGCTCGCCGAGTTCTTGTTTGACGACGAAGACGCGCTGATCGCTCTCGACATGAGCGAGTACGGCGAAAAGCACACCGCCTCGCGTCTGTTTGGTGCCCCTCCCGGATTCGTCGGTTTCGACGAGGGTGGCCAGCTGACGGAACGCGTTCGCCGCAAGCCCTTCAGCGTCGTGCTGTTCGACGAAATCGAAAAGGCCCACCCCGACATCTTCAACTCGCTGTTGCAGGTGCTGGAGGAAGGTCGACTGACCGACGGTCAGGGCCGCGTGGTCGACTTCAAGAACACCGTGATCATCATGACCACCAACCTGGGCACCAAGGACATCACGGGCGGCCCGGTCGGATTCACGATTCAGGGCAACCAGGAACAGACGTACAAGGCCATGCGCGCCAAGGTCGTCGAGGAACTGAAGAAGCACTTCCGTCCCGAGTTCCTCAACCGTGTCGACGAGACCATTGTGTTCCCGCAGCTGTCGCAGGACGAACTGTTCCAGATCGTCGACCTGTACGTGCGCCGCCTGCGCGAGCGCATGATGGATCGCGACATGACCCTCGATGTCACCGATGCGGCCAAGCGCCACATTCTCACCATCGGTTGGGACCCCATGATGGGTGCTCGTCCGCTGCGTCGCGCCATGCAGTCCGAGATCGAGGACATGCTGTCCGAAAAGATCATGCACGGCGAACTGCACAGCGGTCAGCACGTTCTCGTCGACTTTGACGGCGAGGAATTCACGGCGACCCCGAAGGACACGATTCGCGCGGTCGCGGCCGAGGAGGACGAACCCACCGAATCCGGCACCGCCGACTAACGCAGAGCGTCACAGGAATGCCCCAGCCTTCGGGTTGGGGCATTCTTCATAGAATGGTTCCATGACGATTACGGTGCGACGCGCACGAACCAGCGACGTTCGCTCGATTCAGAGCCTGATCTCGCCGCTCGTGAACAGTCGCGTACTGCTGGGCAAAGACCCCGTCGTGCTGTACGAATCGATCCAGCAGTTCCTCGTCGCCGAAACCGAGGGCGGCGACGTCGTGGGCTGTGGCGCCATCCACGTCATGTGGGAGGACCTCGGCGAGGTCCGCACCTTGGCCGTCTCGGATTCCGCCCGGGGTACCGGTGTGGGGCGGGTGCTGCTCGATGCTCTCGAGGCCGAGGCGCGCGCCTTGGGTCTGCACCGCCTTTTCTGCCTGACGTTCGAAACGAAATTCTTTGGTGCCGCCGGTTACGTGCCGATTGGCGAGGCGGGTGACGGCTTATTGGACCCCGTGGGCCAGCCGCTCGTCGACCCCGAAGGCCGCCAACTGGTGTCGCCCGACGTGTACAACGAACTCATGCGATCGCCTGACGAAGGTGTCGCCGAATTCCTCGACCTGGCGCGCGTCAAGCCGAACACGCTCGGCAATACCCGCATGCTGAAGATTCTCTCCACACAGGCGAGTCACCGCGCCTCGGACAATTCCCGCGGGTAATCTGCCGATATGTCGACGTTTTTGCACCCCGTAGGTCCCCTCCCCGCCCGCGTGTACTGGCTGCGCCGGTTGGCGGTCTTGGGGGTCATTGCCGCGGTGATCTTTACGGTGAATGCGTTCGTCAACCCACCGAAGTCTGCAACACCCACGGCGTCCCCCACCGAAACCGCAACCGACACACCGGTGGCCGAGGTCACCACGTGTGATCCCGCCGTAATTACGGTCGACGCGGTGACCGACCTCGAATCCTATGCCACCACGGAAAAGCCGCAGTTCTCGATGACGATTACGAACACGGGCGATGTGGCCTGCATCCTGTCGGTCGGCACCGATGTCCAGCGTTACGTCGTTGTCAGCGGCTCGGAAACGATTTGGGATTCCACCGTGTGCCAAAAGAGCGAGGAAGCGCTGGAATTGGAATTCGCGGCCGGCGAGGCCAAGACAACGGCGATCTTGGAATGGTCACGAAACCGTTCCGACGCCTGTGACACCGACGCAACCCCGGCTGTCGGTGGGGGAGCGAGCTATCACCTCTCGGTTTTCCTCGGCGACATCGAGTCGACGAAGTCCCAGCAATTCATGCTGTTCTAATGTGTCAGCCATCTGACTTTTCTCGTGCAGCCCGAGGCGCACGCTTGATTCGAGGCGTGGAGGACTAATTCCCCTGTGCGCCACGAGGAGGCCACACTAGGGTGAAGTTATGACTCCCCTTCGTTTTCGCGCCATCGTGGCTGCTGCACTGTCGTTTGTGTTGATCGGCGCAGGGGTGAGTGCTCCGGCGACAGCCGAGACGACGACTCAGGTGGCATCGCCGGCAGCGGCCTCAGCACCCACGTTCTCGTCGATTATTGGCGGCACCACGGCAAATATCTCGGATGCACCGTGGCAGGTCGGACTGTTGCGCGGCCGGGGGTCGGCATTCGATTATCAATTCTGTGGCGGGTCGATCATCAACGAAGAATGGGTTGTCACCGCAGCCCACTGCCTCGCGGACCATTCCGGGTACCTCGGTATTTTTGCGGGCGGCAGCAACCTGGCCTCGGATGGCGCCGAGTATGCCGCCGATGCCTGGTACGTGCACCCCGCGTGGACCGCGACCAACAACGACATTGCGTTGGTGCACATGGCCAACCCGTTGCCACTGAACGGCACGACCATTGCGCCCATCGCCTTGCCGTTCGATGTGGACCCCGCCACCTGGCCCTCCGCCGGCGCCGATGTGCTGGTGACGGGTTGGGGTGAAAATCAGGCGTTTGGTGCAGGCTCGTATCCCGAGCAGTTGCACAAGGCCACTCTGGAAGTCCAGAGCGGTCCCGGCCTGAACGACTGTGGGCTGTACACCGACGCCGAATGGGACTACCTCACCGAATTGTGTGTCGGCGCCCCCAACGCTGTTGCCGACACCTGCCAGGGCGACTCGGGTGGCCCCTATGCGATCAACACGGTGGGCGGCTGGCGGTTGGCCGGCGTTACCTCGTGGGGCAATGGATGTGCCACGATCGGGTACCCCGGCATGGCCGCACGCGTCACCGCATTCCTCGACTGGATCACGCCGGGCAGGCCCACCAGCCTCACGGCCACGCTGCGCGAGGACGGCACCTCGGTGACTCTCTCGTGGGCAGCCGCTGGTGCTGCGTCGCGCGCCCTGCCCGTGCTGGGGGTCACGGATTATGTCGTGGAAATTTCGGATGACAACGGTGCGACGTGGTCGACCGCGTCAGGTGCGGTGCGTCGAGCATCGACGGGCCAAATTGTGGGTGGGCTGGTTCCCGGCAACTCGTATATGTTCCGTGTCGGGGCGGTCAACAACGTAACCGATGGTGATGCCCCCGGCAAGTGGGCAGAGTCCGGAACGGTGACCGCGACCTCATCACTGGAGGCGACGGCAACCGTGTCGAGCGCATCGGCTCAGATTCTGGGCGGAACCGTTGACGGGCTCGACGGGGTGAACGATTCGATCACGCTGAATGCGGATTTCATCGACCCCAGCGCACAGGCCCCCCTTGCGGGTTCGGGTGTGATCGAATTGCGTAACTCGGCGGGAGCTGTGGCCTGGACGTCCCCCGCGAACTCGGGCCCTGAAACCTCGGCTACGGTCAACATCTCGACGGTGCTGGCCAACTGCCCCTCGTCGAACTGCGCGTTGACCGCAACGTACACATTTACCCCCGATGGCGGCGCACCGGTTGTGTCGCTGCCCTGGACCGTGTACCGTTCCGGCACCGCCGTCGTTGCCTCGCACATCCGCCAGAGCGACACCACCTTTTATCCCAGCACGGATGGGTACAAGGATTCACTGATCATCAACGTCGAGAGCATGACTAATTCGGGTGCCGAACTGGCAGCGACTGGTTCCTCGATCGTCGTCAAGAGCGCTACGGGCAAGATTGTGGCCACCAAGACCATTACGAACACGGGCCCGATTCGGTACGCGTGGAACGGCAAGGTCGCCGGCAAGGTCAAGCCCGGTCGATATTCGATTGTGTACACCGTCAAGACGGCGGCGACACCGACGGTCAAGGTCGTCAAGACTTCGGTCGTCACGGTGAAATCAGCGAAATTGATTCGACGCACGGTGTCCATCACGAAGCGCGCCAGCGATGTGTTCACGGATTATGCCGACGGTGGTGCGGCCTGCATGTTTGAGGCTGGTGCGGTCGAGATGCTGCACGTGGGGTACCCGGGGATTTGCTATGGCAACGTCGCGTCGCCGAGCGTTGTTGCGCGAGCAGCCAAATACGCTCCCGTGTTTGTTACGGCTAAGTTGACGATCGCACGCAGCCCGTTTGTCCGAAGGGTGATGCTGTCGACTAATGGCTCGGCAATGAACTCGGCATCGCCCATCAGCTATCCCGGTCTACAGATATTTCCGCTTGGCGAAATGGTGGACCCGGTAGGCGGGTTGCAATTAGCGCTGGAAGGGACTTCCGTGGCCGCAATCCGCGTGAGTTCGGTGAAGTTGACTTATACGTACTGGGCCCTCGGGTAGCTGCAAACCGCAGAATTACGCCGAGGCAGTTCCGCGGGCAAACGCTCGGCGGATCGCTTCGGCGGTTTGCACGGCCTCGTTGTCGATGACGGTGACGAATCCGAATCGGCGTGCCTCGGCGACGCGATGCGCCGCGGCGGTGACGGCACGAATCTCGCCCGACAGGCTGATCTCGCCCACGGCAACCAGCGTCGGGGGCAGGGCTGTGTCGCGGGCGGCGCTGGCGATGGCCAGGGCAATGGCCAGGTCCGCGCCAGGTTCCGTGATGGTGATTCCGCCGACGGTTGACACATAGACGTCGGCTGACTGCAGGGGGATTTTGGCCCGACGCTCCAAGACGGCGAGCAGCATGGCGACGCGGGATGAATCCACCCCGTTCGTCACTCGGCGGGGCTGCGGGGCCGAGGACGGCACGACGAGGGCTTGGATCTCGACGGGAATCGCCCGGCGGCCTTCGACAGCGATGGTGGTGCAGGTGCCGCTGACGGGCATCTGTGATGCCGAACGGAACAGTGCTGACGGGTCGGGGACTTCCGCGATTCCGCTGCCGACCATTTCGAAACAACCGACCTCGTCGGTGGGGCCGAAGCGGTTTTTGAAGGCGCGCACAAATCGCAGCGCGGTTTGCCGGTCGCCCTCGCAGTGCACGACCACGTCGACGAGGTGTTCCAGGGTGCGGGGGCCCGCGATGGTGCCGTCCTTGGTGACGTGCCCCACGAGCAGCAGGGGCAGCCCACGTTCCTTGGCGACGCGCACCAGCGTGGCGGCCACTTCACGAACCTGCGAGACGCCACCGGCCATGCCGTCGATGGTGTCCGAGGACACGGTTTGCACCGAGTCCACCACGAGCAGGGCAGGGTTCAGGCTGTCGATATGCCCGAGGATGGTGCCCAGGTTGGTGTCGGCGGCAAGGTAGAGGCTGTCGACGAGGGCGCCGGTGCGTTCGGCGCGCAACCGCACCTGGCCGACGGATTCTTCGGCGCTGACATAGAGCACCGTGTTGCCGGCGCGTGCAACGCGACTGGCGACGTCGAGCAGCAGGGTGGATTTTCCGACGCCAGGTTCACCCGATACGAGGATTGCGGCGCCGGGCACGATTCCACCGCCGAGAACGCGGTCGAATTCGCCGATTCCGGTGGGTCGGTGTTCCGCCTGCAGGCCACCGGCTGCGGTGATCGACACGGCGGTGCGCGATTCGGGGACGCGGGCTGCGACGGTGCGTCCGCCAATGTTCTCGGCGGCGACCTCGACGACGGTTGACCATTGTTGGCATTCGCCGCAGCGGCCCACCCACTTGGTGGTGGTCCAGCCGCATTCGGTGCAACGGTACGGGGTAGTCAGTCGAGCCATGTGACCAGCGTAGGCGAGAGCGCCGACATCGTCGATTTTTGCTGCACAGCACTTTGGGGTACAGTGGACGACGGTACCGTGTCCGAGCGGCCGAAGGAGCATGTCTCGAAAACATGTGAGGGTGCAAGTCCTCCGTGGGTTCAAATCCCACCGGTACCGCCAGCAGTCCCCGAGCTTTCCAGCTCGGGGACTTCTTTTTGCCGGTGGTGCTGATTCTGGCGCATCTGGCACGTAATGCTGGGCCGTGTGTGGCAGCTCACCTTAATCCGGATCTGCAGGGTTGGGGCGCCCGATGAATGCAGGCAAGGTCCAAGATTTATCGCTCTGCAGCTGTAGCTTGTGTTGCGCAAATATGTGAGCGTCTTTTACTATTAACAGATGAATAATTTTCCTGAAAGAGCTCGCATTAGTCGCAACGGATCCACCCTGACGGGCCTTTTTGCGGTTGGTGTGCTTACTATTGGATTCGCCGGGCCGGCTTTTGCAGAGGGGCAACTCAGCAGCGACACGGGCTTAGCGCTTTCGAGGCTTACTCCAGTCTCGAACACTCAGGCGAGCAAAGTTCTGAGCGATGTTGCTCCTGTGATGGTTGGAACATCCGGCGACACTGCCATCGACGCGACTGTTGCCGGAATCAATGTTTTGGTCCCGACGAATCCATCTGACCCGATCTCGCTCGAGTCATCTTCAGGCCAATCGATATCGATCGATTTGCCATTCTCTGGAGTGGCGGACGATGGAGTTTTCGTCACTGAGGGGGTTGTTGCATACTCCAACAACAATTCGACCACCACTGCCCCGGTAGTGAAAAATGATGGTTCAATCCAGATTGCGACTGTTATTGAATCCGCGTCTGCCCCTTTGGCTTATGTCTATGAGCTCAACCTCCCCGCAGGCGCCGAAATTATCTCTTCGGGATCAGCGCTCCTATTCGTAAATGGAGACGAATTTGTGGGCGGAATCGCACCGGCATGGGCGAAAGATGCTGATGGCAAAGATGTGCCAACCCGATTCGAGGTCTCGGGTACATCGGTCACCCAAATTGTGGAACATCGAAGCGAAGAATATTCTTACCCAATCGTCGCGGACCCCTGGATTGGAATCGCATTGTTCAGCCGGATCACGGTCGACAGTTACAATTCGCAGCCTAGGGTGAATCTTGACCTCTCAAGTTGGGGATGGGCTGTATGGTCAGGAGCAGCACAAGGTGGTGGTCTCATGGGGTTCGGAGCTGGACAGGCAATTCTCAACACCGCAGGTTGGGACGAGGCTTGGGGCAGGGGCGGAACAATTCGAAGCGCGCTCGATAAGCCCAGCCAGCGACAGCAATTCTCCTGCCACGCACTCGGTGCTTTATTTGCGGGAACCTGGAACCTGGAGAAGTTCCGGCCAAACCGCACGAATGGGGATTGGGGTTTTGGGGTGGCCGTTCATCACTGCAACTGGGCAACTGCAAACCGCTATTAGACGGAAGGGTGTGACATTGGTAACGAAGCAAACTTCCCCCGACGAGAGCCACTCCCGGCAGTGGCGTAGTGGGGTGGGGGCGATGGCCCTCGTGATGCTTGGGATTATTAGCACCGTGTGGTGGACCGCAGGAGGCGTCGAGGTATTTGCCCAACGCACAGTAGGCGATCTTCTAGCTGCAAGTCCAGAGCTGGATCCGATTGAGGCCACAAGTCAGCTTTGTGGTGATCCGGTTTGTGTCGAGGGGTGGCGCACCAATTTCGGGTCATATCTGCGGTTTGAATCAAGAGGAGAGGCGGAATATTGGGCAACGTTGCTCGGACCTGAAGGCGTGCAATTAGACACCGTGGTGCTCGATATGCGTGGGCACGATTTAACCTTCGAGCAGCGACGTAAAGCAATCGACGTGCTCTTTTCGACAGAGGACTGGTCTTAGATACAGAGGCATTTCGTAAGGCGAAATTGCGCGTTAAGTTGGAACTTGCTATCCCCGTGTTCGACGTCGTTCAGGTGGGCTCAGTTCGATATCGGCCATCCCGAATATCAAATTTTCGGCCAATTTTCGTCAAAATTGTCGATTATGTTCGTTTCAGCGAACATATCGTGGCATACTGAAAGCGACCTTTTCGAAGGGGGTCTGAAGAGCCGGGGATTAGTCCCCGGCTCTTTATTTATGCCTGGAACACATCTCATCGCACTCGTGAAGATGCAACAAGGCCCGCCCACGGAACACCATGGACGGGCCTTGTCACACTAAACCGATTACGGCAGCAGGCGGTTGGGTCCGCGGAACAGGTACGTCGTCTCGCGGATCGACGGCAGCCCCAACATCAGCATGAGGAAACGGGCCAGTCCCATACCGAACCCACCGTGCGGGGGCACGCCGTGACGGAAGAAGTCAAGGTAGAAGTCGAGTTCTTCGGGGTCGAGTCCCTTTTCGCGGGCCTGCTCGATGAGCACGTCGACACGGTGTTCGCGCTGCGCGCCGGTCGAGATCTCGGTGCCGTTATAGATGAGGTCGTACGAGTTCGTCAGTTCGCCGTTGCCCTCGTGACGCATGTGATAGAACGGGCGAATGTTCGTGAAATAGTCGGTGACGAACACAAAGTCGTGGCCGAGTTCTTCTTTCACATAGGCCGACAGTTGGCGTTCGCCCTCGGGGTCGAGGTCGCCGTCCGCGCGGGGAACGGTGTAGCCGCGGGCAGCCAGAATCTCGTGCGCTGTGGCCAGGGGAATGCGGGGGAACGGCAGGGTCGGAACCTCAAGCTCGACACCATAGGCCGCGGCGATGGCGTCGCCATGCTTTTCCTTCACCGCGGTGAGACCCGCAACAATGACGGCTTCGTGCATCGCCATGACGTCCTCGTGCGATTCCACCCACGACATTTCGGCGTCAACCGAGGTGAATTCGGTGGCGTGACGCGACGTGAATGAGGGGTCGGCGCGGAATGCTGGGCCGATTTCAAAGATTGCGCCGAAACCGGCGGGCTGGGCCATCTGCTTGAAGAACTGGGGGCTCTGTGCCAGGTACGCCTTGGTGTCGAAGTAGTCCATTTCGAACAGTTCGGCACGCGATTCCGAGGCGGATGCCATCAGTTTGGGGGTGTGCAGTTCGATGAAATCGTTGTCGACCCACCAGCAGCGCAGTGCGTGTTCGAAGGTGGTCTGGATACGGAAGATTAGGTTGGCGTCGGGGCGGCGCAGGTCGAGGAAGCGCCAGTCCATGCGCTTGTCCACGCTGGAGTCCTCGGCAATAGGGGGCTCGGGCTGCGCCTCGGTGACCACGGTGAGTCCCGAAATTTTGATTTCGAGTCCGCCCAATTTGACGCGCTCGTCGGCCTTCAGCTCGCCGGTGACGCGAATGAAGGTGCCCGCGTTGAGTGCCGAGATGGTCTCGGTCAACGCCAGACGGTCGGCCGAATCGGGGGCTTCTGCGTCCAATTCACGGACAGCAGGGTTTACCAGCTGTACTGCACCGGACTCGTCGCGCAGGATCACGAACTGGACCTTTTTCTGGTCGCGGACCGTATCGACCCAACCGGCTACCTCTACGGGGCCATCGGGCAAAGCGGACAGAGCGGAAACGCGGGTACGAGTGGTCATAGTGCCCAAGTTTACCCAGCCCCCGAACGGAATTCGTGCCGTTATTGGCTGGGTAGACTGGGGGTTGTGACTGCCGACTACGTGCACCTCGTGCGACACGGTGAGGTCAACAACCCGAAGGGCATCCTCTATGGGCAGCTTCCCGGGTACGGCCTCACTGATTTTGGGCGCACCCTCGCCGAAAATTCGACGGAACTGTTGGCCGATGTTCAGGTCGTCAAGCTGATCGTCAGCCCGTTGCAGCGTGCGCGGGAGTCGGCAGAACCGTGGGAGGACCGCACGGGTTTGACTGCAATCATCGACGAGCGCGTGATCGAACCGTGGAACGACTTTGAGGGCCTCAATTTGCGTCGAGGCGCCACCATCGCGCGCAACCCCAGACTGTGGCTGTCCGTCTGGAACCCGTTCCGTCCGTCGTGGGGCGAACCGTATTCCTCCATCGCGAATCGCATGATTGAGGCAATTCGCGAGGCCGCCGATTCGGTTCCCTCGGGCCACGTGGTGATCGTCAGTCACCAGTTGCCCATCTGGATGGCGCACCGCCGGATCAACCGCCAGCCTCTGTGGCACAACCCATCCCGCCGTCGCTGTTCGCTGTCGTCAATCACGTCGTTTCGCGTGGACGACACCGTGAATGGCGAGTACGAACTGGTCGAGGTGGATTATCAGGAACCGCGTGGGTCGAACCGCGCACGGGATTTAGGAGCCGTCTGATGCGTCGCATGGGTCGTATGGTGTCCGTCGCTGTCATGGCGAGCGCACTGGTGTTGACCGGTTGTTCGACAAGCGACAACCTCGCCGAACAGTTCCGTCAGGGTGACAACAAAAACTTCATTTCGGGCGATGGCGCGTACACGGTTATTTCCGAGGAAAACCGGGCGGCGCCCATCGAATTCGAGTCCACGTTGACCGACGGAACACCCGTGTCCGCGGCCGATTACCGAGGCTCGGTGCTGGTCGTCAACTTCTGGTATTCCTCGTGCCCACCGTGTCGGCTCGAGGCCCCGGACCTCGCGGCGCTCGCCACCGAATTCGAGGGTCAGCCGGTGCAATTCTTGGGCGTCAATGTGTACGACGGAGCAGAAGCCGCAACCGCGTTCGAAGAAACCTTCGGCATTCCGTACCCCTCGGTTCTCGATGTGGGAACGGGTGCCGTCCGGCTCGCGTTTGCGGGTGAGGTTCCGCCCAATGCAGTTCCCGTGACTCTGGTGTTGGACACCGAGGGCCGTGTCGCCGCTCGAATTTCGGGACGCATCACCGAGCCCTCGATTCTGCGCGGCATGATCGACGACCGACTCGCGGAGGCTTCGTGACCCCCGACGCCGTCGGCTCAATCATCTTCTCGGGTGACTTCAGTGCCGCACTGCCGTTGGCGTTCCTCGCCGGCCTGTTGGCATTTGTGTCCCCCTGCGTACTTCCGCTGATCCCCGGCTATCTGGCGTATATCGGGGGAGTCAGCCTGACCGGCGAAAATTCGCGTGCCGACCGACGCCGTGTGCTCGTGGGAATGCTCGGGTTCGTGGCGGGATTTGGTGCGGTGTTCATTTCGCTGTCGATCGTTTTTGGCACGCTCGGGCTGGTTCTCACACCGTGGCTGGACCTGATTTTGCGGGTATCCGGTGTGGTGGTCATCATCATGGGCGTCGTGTTCATGGGCGGAATGCCGTTCCTGCAGCGCGATGTCCTTCCGGGCTGGAAAACCCGAGCCGGAATTTGGGGGGCGCCGTTCCTCGGTGTCGTCTTTGCGCTGGGGTGGGTTCCCTGTGTGGGGCCGACGCTGGTCGCCGTTCAAACCCTGGCGTTGGATTCCGCCAGCCTGCCGCGCGCTGCGGCGCTGGGTGTGGCGTACTGGTTGGGTCTGGCCGTTCCGTTCGTGCTCGTCGCGGTGTTGTTGCACCGTGCCAGCGCGACACTGAACTGGCTGAAGCGCAATGTTCGCACAATCAACATCGTCGGCGGCGCCGTGTTGGTTCTCATCGGTGTGCTGATGGTCAGCGGACTGTGGCGTGCCGCCGTGACATGGATGGGGGTGACGTTCAGTGGTTTCTCGCTCTTCCTCTGACGAGTCCGGAATTGACATTTCGGCGGGTGATCGCGTCGCCGGCCAACCCGCCGACCTCGCAGCCGACAACACGTTCGACGAACCCGGCGCGCCGCACAAGGACCGCAACCGTGGCGCCGTCCTGAACCCCAAGCTGGGTCTCGTGGGGACCGGCCGTTTCGTGTGGCGACTTCTGACCTCGATGCGAACCGCCCTGGTTCTGCTGGTCATGTTGGCGGTTGCCGCAATCCCCGGTTCGCTGGTGCCGCAGCGTTCGAGTGACCCCAACGGCGTCGTCCAGTTCAAGGCCAATAACCCCGAACTGTTCGACATTTATGAATCGTTCAAGCTCTTTGACACGTACAGCTCGCCCTGGTTCTCGGCCATTTACCTGTTGCTGTTCGTGTCGTTGATCGGCTGCATCCTGCCGCGCATCGCCCACCACTGGCGCGTTCTGCGGCAGGACCCGCCCGCCGCCCCGAAATCTTTTGCGCGCCTCGAGGTGAACACGGATGTTCCCGCACCGGACGGACTGGAGGTCGCGCTGACCGCCGCAGAATTGGCGTTGCGTCGGTCCAGGTACCGCGTCGTGCGCGAGGGCAACACTCTGCGCGCCGAGCGCGGGTATCTGCGCGAGACGGGCAACCTCGTGTTCCACGTTGCTCTGGTGGGGATCCTGTTTTCTGTCGGATTTGCCAGCGGCTTCGGGTGGTCCGGCCAGCGCATCATCGTCGAGGGCCAGGCCTTTACGAACCAGCTGTCGTCCTACGAGACCTTTAACCCCGGACGTTTCTTTGACGAACAGGGTCTCGAGCCCTACGCCGTTCAACTCAATTCGTTTGTGCCCGAGTACAAGCTGGATCTCGTCAAAAATTCGTGGATGCCCATCGACTTCACCGCCGATGTCACCGTGACCGACGAGACCGGTTCGCGCGACGCGGTGCTCAAGGTTAACGACCCACTGACCGTCGGCGGTTCGACGATGTACCTGTTGGGAAACGGTTTTGCCCCGGTCATCACCGTTCGTGACGGTGACGGAAACGTGGTGTTCAGCCAGCCCGTGTCGTTCCTCAGCCAGGACGCCAACCTCACCAGTGTCGGCGTGGTCAAGGTGCCCGACGGGTTGACCGAGCAGCTGGGAATGAAGGGGTTCTTCTACCCCACGGCGACCAAACTCGACAGCGGCGCCTTGACGTCGTCGAACCCCAACCCCGACAAGCCGACCGTCACGTTCAACGTGTACACGGGTGACCTCGGGCTGGGAGGCGGCGCTGCGGCGAATGTTTTCGAACTCAACACCGACGACATGAAACAGATCGCGGGCAACCACACCGACGTCAAGGTTGTGCTGGGGCTCGGCGACTCGGTGACGCTTCCCGGCGGACTGGGGTCGGTGGAATTCACCGAACTGCGCCGATTCATCGGCGTGGATATTCGTCACGACCCCACACAGTTGGGCGTGGGATTGGCGACGGCATTCGCCATCGGGGGATTGCTGATTAGTTTTGGCACCCGCCGACGTCGTGTCTGGGTTGTCGGAAAGTCACTGGCCAAGGGGGAAATCCTGCGCTGGGGCGCCCAGTCTCGCAGTGAGGACCCCGGGCTGGTCGGCTCCGTGGACCGGATAATTGAGGCCGCGGCAACGCGGGTAAGGTAAAAACGTCATGACAGAACTCGCTGCGATCTCGCTTCTGGCCACCTATTCCACGATGGCGGTCTATACGCTCTCGTTCATCCTGTTCGCCGTGGACCTCGCGCTGCGTTCGGATTCCGATGCGGGCGTGCTGCCCACGCGGTGGTTGCGCAGCGCCATGGCGTTGCTGGTGTTGGGATGGGCTTTGCACGGTTTTGCGACCATCACCCGCGGTCTGGCCGCAAGTCGTGTGCCGTGGGCCAATATGTTCGAATTCGGTCTGACCGCGACTTTTGTTCTGGTGGGTGTGTTCCTCGGTTTGCAACTGTGGCGTGATGTGCGATTCGTCGGGGCCTTTGTGTCGGGCTTCGCCCTGCTGGCCCTCGGAATCGTCACCGTCAATTTCTATGTTGACGTGGTCCCGCTGCCGCCCGCGCTGCAGTCCTACTGGCTGGTCATCCATGTGTGTGTTGCTGTCCTCGGCACCGGCTTTTTTGCCTCGGCCGCCGCGCTGTCGATGGCCCAGATCTTCCAGGAACTCCGCGAGGAGGGCAAGGTTCAGGGGCGCAACTGGGCGTTCCTGCGGGCTTTCCCCGCCGCAACTATGTTGGAATCGCTGGCCTACCGCATCAACGTGGTCGGATTCGTTCTGTGGACGTTCACCCTCGTCGCCGGGGCCATCTGGGCGGAACGCGCATGGGGTCGTTACTGGGGATGGGACACCAAAGAGGTCTGGACCTTCATCATCTGGATTCTGTTCGCCGCCTATATTCACTCGCGTGCTACCCGTGGTTGGCGCGGTCGTTCAGCGGCAATCCTGTCGCTCGTCGCGTTCAGCGCCGTGATCTTTAACTACTCGATCGTGAACATGTTCTTCAAGGGGTTGCACGTTTACTCGGGCCTGTAGGCCGAAGTCAACAGCGCGTGTACTCGGCCGATTCGATCGACCCACCAGTCGCGGCGATCGGGTGCAGCGGCAAACCGCGCACACAGTTCGTCGTCGACGGTGACGTCGCGCAATTCGATGGTGCCGTTCACGGCGACCAGAGGCTCGCGTGTCACATCCCCCGCCAACAGCGATGCTGTCGCAAGCCCGCAATCGAATTCCAGTTGGGGAATCCGAGCCGCCAAATCCAGTCCCGCGGCCAAACCGACCGAGGATTCCAACGCGCTCGACACGACGACGGGCAACCCCGTCTGTTCGATGATGTCGAGTGCCGCGGTGACGCCACCCAGAGGCGCGCATTTGATGACGAGGATGTCCGCCGCACCGCTGCGTGCTACGGCCAGTGGGTCGGCGGCCTTGCGCACGCTCTCGTCGGCCGCAATGAGAATCCCCATGCGATGAATTCGTCCGCGTAATTCGGCCAATTCGGGCACGCTGGCGCAGGGCTGTTCCACATATTCCAGGTCGAACCGTTCCATCGCGCGTAACGCGTGCTCGGCCTCGTCCACATTCCACGCGCCGTTCGCGTCTATACGGATGCGGCCCTCGGCCCCCAAGTATTTGCGGGTCGCTGCCACGCGTGCGACGTCATCGGCGAGGGTTTGTCCTCGTTCCGCGACCTTGATTTTGACCGTCCGGCAGGGACCGAACAGATCCAAGATCCCCGGGACATGGTCGACGGGGACGGCGGGAAGTGTGGCGTTGACCGGGATGACCGTGCGAACCCGGTCGGCTCTCGCCGTCGATGGGCCCCAGCCTTGGTCAAGTGTGGCGCGCAGCCATTCGACGGCTTCGGCATCGTCGTATTCGGTGAAGGGCGCGAACTCGGCCCACCCGCGCGGGCCGCGAACCAGCGCCGTTTCTCGCACGCTCACACCGCGGAAAGTGGCCTTCATGGGCAACGCCACGACTCGCAGTTCGGCCAACACTTCACTCACGCTGGGAAAGCTCATGTCACAAACCTAGTCCGCCCTCGGTAACCTTGAGCCATGACCACAGTCAGCGATATTTTCGACCCCAACGAATGGCGCATCGCGCCCGGTGCAGAGAACTTCACCGACGTGACGTACCACCACGCGGTCAGCGGCGGGATAGCCCGCATCGCATTTAACCGACCCGAGGTTCGCAACGCGTTTCGCCCGCACACCGTCGATGAACTGTACCGAGCGTTGGACGATGCCCGGCTGAATTCCACGATCGGGGTCATCCTCATCACCGGTAACGGCCCCTCGGCCAAGGACGGCGGTTGGGCGTTTTGTTCCGGTGGGGACCAGCGCATCCGTGGCCGCGACGGGTACAAGTACGCCGAGGGCGAGACGTCGGACACCATCGAGGCGGGTCGTGCCGGCCGTTTGCACATCCTCGAGGTTCAACGCCTGATCCGTTTCATGCCCAAGGTCGTTATCGCGGTGATTCCGGGGTGGGCCGCCGGTGGCGGACACTCGCTGCACGTCGTCTGTGATCTGTCGATCGCCAGCCGCGAACACGCGATGTTTAAGCAGACGGATGCAACCGTCGGGTCGTTTGATGCGGGATATGGCAGCGCCTACTTTGCGCGTCAGGTGGGCCAGAAATTCGCCCGCGAGGTATTCTTCCTCGCCGACGAGTACGACGCACAGCGGGCCTATGACATGGGCGCCGTGAATGCCGTGGTGCCGCATGCCGAACTTGAGTCCACGGCTCTGGCGTGGGCGCGGAGGATTCTGAACCAAAGCCCCACCGCGATTCGCATGCTGAAGTTTGCGTTCAACGCTGTGGATGACGGAATGGTCGGTCAGCAGGTCTTTGCCGGCGAAACGACCCGGTTGGCGTACGGCACGGACGAGGCCGTTGAAGGCCGCGACGCCTTCCTCGGGAAGCGCGAGCCCGACTGGTCGCCGTACCCCTGGCAGGTCTAGCCGCGGTCATGGTCACTGCCGTTCACGCCGTGCGCGCCTCGGATATTTCGGGGCTTGTTGAGGCGGTGACTGCGGCGCTCGCGGGGGGACCCGCGGTGTTCGTCACCGATTCCGGAGTGCTTCCCGACGGCGTCCCGTACGAGGTCGAGGACGGTGTGGCTGCTATCGTGCAGACCAGCGGTTCGACCGGTTCACCTAAAAGGGTTGTTGTGTCCCGGGCCGCGCTGATTGCCTCGGCACAGGCCACGCGTGACGCCGTGGGCGACGGCGACTGGATTCTGGCACTGCCCGCTACCTATGTCGCGGGGCTCATGGTTATTGTCCGGTCGGTGTTGGGCGCGGGCTCCTTGACCGCACTGCCCGCCGGAAATTTCGTCGCCGCAGAATTCCGCGAGGCGGCGGCTCGGGCGGTCGAATCCGGTCGAGGGGCCGTGCTCGGCTCGGTTGTGCCAACCCAATTGACGCGGATTCTTGACGACATCGAGGCGCATCCCGCCGAATGGCGCACGCTGCTGCCCGCACTGCATTTGCTGGTGGGCGGCCAGTCGTTGCCCGGGGCGGAACGCGATCGCGCTGCGCGGGCTGGTCTGACCATCATCCGAACCTATGGTTCCGCGGAGACCGCGGG
>CAZRHP010000008.1:4189-25051 GCA_964599975.1 uncultured Gulosibacter sp. | reverse complement strand
GGGCGATTGGGGACACCCGAGTGGCCAGCATCGATGGTGTCATCCACGTGGCGGGTCCCACTCTGTCCGACGGGTATCTGGGCGACCCCGCGCGCACGGCCGACGCATTTCCGGTTCTCGACGGGGTGCGGTGGTACCGCACCCAGGACCTGGGGGACGTGTCCGACGGAGTGGTCACCGTCACGGGTCGAGTCGACGACGTGATTGTGACCGGCGGCGTCAAGGTGTCGTTGGGCGAATTGGAATCGTGTCTGCGGGCCATCGATCCGACCGCGGTCGCCACCTGGTT
Organism: uncultured Gulosibacter sp.; assembly: GCA_964599975.1. Lineage (GTDB taxonomy): Bacteria > Actinomycetota > Actinomycetes > Actinomycetales > Microbacteriaceae > MWH-TA3. Next base: position 24,762 of record CAZRHP010000008.1, on the reverse strand, counting down.
TACCGATCCCACGTGGGGTCAAGTGCCCGCCGTGATGACCGAAAATCCGGTGGACCAGGGCGCCATTCGACAGAGCGTCGAGGATGCATTATCCAAGGCGCACCGCCCGTATCGCTTCCTCACCGGGCCCATTCCGACGCTGGGGTCGGGCAAGCCCGACCGGGCCGCTATCCACGAACTGGCCGAACGACTCACGGAATAGACTCGCAGAGTGTCAACACGGAAAACTCATCCCACGAAAAAGTCGGGCGGTCGCCCGGGCTCGCATCCTCGTTCGGGGTCACCCCGCACGTCACGACCCCAGCCCGTTGCGCCGCACCGCGCCACGGTGGGGGACTGGATCCGCGCCGCGCGCCCCGCGACTCTGGGGTTGGCGTTCGCACCCGTCGCGCTGGGGATTGGTGTCGCGGAATTCGCGATGGATTTCACCGATGAACCGTTCCTGCAGCCGCGCCCCATCGCGCTGTCGGTGTTGGCCATCCTCATTGCATTTTTCCTGCAAATCGGTGTGAACTTCGCCAACGATTATTCGGATGGAATTCGCGGAACCGACGCGCATCGTGTGGGTCCCGCACGGCTCGTGGGGTCGCGTGCCGCCACACCCGGCCGTGTGCTGCGCGTTGCGTTGGGATTCTTTGCCGCCGCAGGTGCCGCGGGAATTGCGGTCGCCGTCATCACGGGGTACTGGTGGATCATCGCGGTGGGTGCCGTGTCAATCGTCGCCGCCTGGTTTTACACGGGGGGCAAGCGCCCCTACGGCTATCACGCACTGGGCGAGGTCGTCGTGTTTGTGTTCTTTGGGCTGGTCGCGACCGCGGGCACGGCCTATATTCTGACCGGCGAGATCTGGTGGGACAGCGTGCTGTTGGGGGTGGCCCAGGGCTTCTTTGCCATGGCCGTGCTGTTGATCAACAACAATCGTGACCGCGAGACCGATATCGCGTCGGGCAAACGCACCCTGTCGGTGAGGGTCGGTCCCGGTTTTTCTCGGGCTCTGTTCGCCATCTTTATGGCCGTACCGTACGTGATCCTCGGGTACTTCTCGCTGCTATTTTTCCTTGCGCCGTTTGTGTTCATGACGCTGTTCGTTGCGATTCCCACGGTGCTGATCGGCACCATGGCGGCGAGCCCCAAGGACTACGTGTTGGCGTTGAAGCTGTCGGTTGTCACCAGCTTGTTGTTCGCGGTCGGTCTGGCCGCGGCGGTGTCGTTCTAGTTAGTCGTTCTCGTTAGTCGTCGGCGGACTGCGCGGCGATCTGCGCGTCCTCGTGTGCGGTGTCCGCGTCGACGACGGGCTTGGTCACGCGATTCTGAATCGACGCGGCGGCTCGCTGGCGCATTCCGCCGAGGAAAATGACGGACAATGCCAGAGCAATTCCCGTGGCGAAAACCGCACCCAGAACCCAGTCGAATCCGATGATCAGCAGGATGGCCAACGCGGCGAGGAAGATTCCGAGGCGCACAGCGCTATAGACGACGAGATGTTTCACTCTCTCATCGTAAAGCGTGGACGGCTCTGGGTAGACTCGAAATGTGACCAGATTTATCGTTATTGGAGTGGTGGCGGTCATTGCCGTCATGATCTTCGCACTCGTCGACATCGCCATGTCGAAAGAGTCGCAACTTCGCGTGCTGAACCGCCCCGTCTGGATCATGCTGGTCGTTGTCATGCCGGGCCTCGGCGCAATCCTGTGGTTCGTTATCGGCAAATCTCGCGGTCGCGCGACTCCGACGGCGCCGATGGGCCCCGACGATGATGACGAATTCGTGCGCAATCTGGGCAAGGAAACCGTCGACGAACGGATTCGCCGTTTAGAAGAAGAACTGCGCGAACTTGACTCCGAATTCGAGGCGCCCGCGTCCGATTCCTCCGACGAACCTCGCTCCGACGACCACTCGGGTTCCGTCGATGCCGATGCCGATGCCGATGGCGATGGCGATGGCGATGGCGCCCAGCCCTCGGGCGACGGACACCCCGAGTCGCGATGACCGACATGGTTCCGTCGACCCGCTGGTCCTTCGAATTTCTTGCCCGACTGATTACCCGCGGCATCACCGATGTCGTGATGAGCCCGGGTTCGCGCTCGCAATCCTTGGCGCTGGCGGCAGCCCAATTCGAGGCCGCGGGGTTGCTGAACCTGCATGTCGTCGTCGATGAACGCACCGCCGGGTTTGTGGCATTGGGCCTGTCGATCGAAACAGGACGGCCCGCCGTGGTGGCCTGTACGTCGGGATCCTCGGTGGCAAACCTGCACCCCGCCGTTGTGGAAGCCCACCATGCGGGTGTCCCCATGTTTGTCGTCACCGCGGATCGTCCGCTCGAGGTGCGCACAACGGGCGGCAACCAGACCACCGTTCAGCCGGGAATGTTTGCCGGGGCGGTGGGTGGTGTCTGGGACTTCGATGCCACCGACACGAGCGTCCCCGACCTTGCCATCGGGGTTGCCGACGAGGCGCTGCTGACCGCGCTGACCCAGCGCATTCCGGTGCACATCAACCCACAGTTCCGCGAACCGCTGTCCAGTCCCATCCCCGACGACCTGATTCGTTCGGTGCGACCGGGGACTTTGCCCGCCATCCCCTCCGAGGTCAGCGAACTCAACGTTTTGGCCATGGCGGGAACGGTCGTGGTGGCCGGTGCGGGCGCCGGACCCCGTGCGGAACGATGGGCCCGCGAGCTGGGCGCCCCCCTCATTGCCGAGGTCAACAGTGGCGCACACTACGGCCCGCACCTCGTCGTCAACTATCGCGAGGCGTTGTCGAACCCCGAATTCCGCGACCAGATCACGTCGGTCATCGTCGTGGGCCGACCCACGCTGTCCCGCGCGGTTGACGTTTTGTGCCAGTCCGAGGACGTCGATGTCATCATCGTGCGCGGTCCCGAAGCGTTCCCGTATCGACCCCGTCCCGGCGTGCTCGTTGTCGACCACATCGTGACCTCGGGTGATTCCGATGACCTGTCGCGGCAGTGGGCGTTGCCGTGGGCCCGCCGTTCGCGCGTCGCCCTGGACCAGGCCTTCCCCGACGTCACCGTCGACATCGAGGCGTCGCAATCGGATGACCACAAAATTCGTTCGCAGTTCGCCCGCACCGAAATGGGCGTCCAACGCGAGACGGTGTCCGCAGAGATGCTGGTGCGAGCCGTGTGGGATGTCACGTGGCCGCACGACCGTGTGGTGTTTGGCGCATCGTCGTTGGTTCGCGTGGCCGACGCATCGGTTCCCGGCAAGCCGCTCAAGGTCATCGCCAACCGGGGGCTGAACGGCATCGACGGAACAATCGCTACCGCCATCGGTGTGGCCCGCGCCTCGCAGCGTGCGACCGACATCGATGCCCACGGTGTGACCCGAGTGGTGCTGGGCGACCTTGCCGCCGTATACGACGCGGGGTCGCTGGTTGCGGGCACGGGACGAATTCAGGTCATCGTGGGTAACAACCACGGTGGACGCATTTTTGAGGACCTCGAGGTCGCCAAATCCGCCGGGGCCGAGGTCTTCGAGCGGGTCATGATTACCCCGCAGTCCATCAACTTTGAGCAGTTGGCCGGCGCCTACGGGTGGGCCTATCGCCGTGTGACCACGCGCGGTTCACTGACCGAAGCCCTGTCGATCACCACGGGTCCCGTACTGATCGAGGTCGACCTGCCGCACGCACCCGTCAGCGGGATTTAGTCCCCGAGGCTTGACCGAATCGGGCGGAACTTCAGTTCGGTTTCCGCAAATTCGCTTTCCGGGTTCGACCCCGCGACGATTCCCGCCCCGGCGTGCGCGATGATTCCGCCGTCATTCCACTGGGCACAGCGCAGGGCAATCGCAAACTCGCCGTTACCGGCACCGTCGATCCAGCCGACGGGTCCCGCATAGCGTTCGCGAGGAAAGACCTCGACCTCGTCGATGGTCGCCAAGGCGCGGTCCAACGGCACGCCCGCAACCGCCGCCGTGGGGTGCAATGAATCGATGATCGACAGGATCGACGTGTTGTCGCGCAGGATTCCCTCGATATCACTGGCCAGGTGCCACAGGTTCGACAGTCGCAGCGTGAAGGGGCGCAGCGCTCCGACGACGGATCGGCAGTGCCGTGCGAACACCGTCACGACGGACTGCACGGCAAAAGCGTGCTCGTCCAAATCCTTGGGGCTCGCGGCGAGTGCTCGGGCGGCTTCGGCGTCCCGTGTCGGGTCGATTCCTCGGGCCGCACTGCCGGCCAGCACTCGGGCGCTGACACGTCGGTCCCGCACCCGAACGAGCGTTTCGGGCGATGCGCCCCACAGCCCCTCGACGGCAAAAATGTGGGTGCCGGGGTACTCGGCGGTCAGTGTCGCCAGCGGCGTGCGTTCGTCACCCAGGGCGGTCACCGACCCCATGATGGCGCGGGCCACCACAACCTTCCCGAATTCCTCGTCTAGCCGGTTCACGGCGATATCGACGCGTTCGCGGAAAACCGACTGGCGCGGTTCCCATTCGACGACGGGGGCGGCACCCAAGGCGCGGCGCTGGGGTTCCGGTGCGCCGGAACCGAGGCTGATGATCGTGACGTCGCGTCCGCGGCGCACGATGGTGGTTCGGGGAACGATGAGCCGGGCCTCGCCGCTCGGGTTAAATTCCGCGGTGCCGAACGCCATCAATTGCGATCGATGCCGGCGATCGACGCTGTTCAGCAGGGAATTCCACTGTTCGTTCAGTTGCGCGCACCGGTCGAGCCCCTCCGCGACAAAGCGGGAATGGGCCCCGAGTCCCACAATTTCGGTGTCACCGTGCCGGTAATACAGGGGTGCGGCAGGGGAAGCGTTTTCCAGCAACGAACCCAATCGGGCACTGGGCACAGTGTCGATGGTCACGGGTGTACGGCGAGAAACGGTCACCGTATCAGGCTACGCCCGACGGGCATAGACTACTAATTGTGACGAGCGCTGATATGGAAAAAGATCCCGCACAGGTCGCCGCAATGTTCGATGTTGTGGCTCCTGGGTACGACCGCACGAATGCCGTTCTCTCGATGGGTACCAGCGCCCTGTGGCGTATCGCCATGGTGAAGGCTCTCGGCGCGGGCCCCGGTGACCGCGTGTTGGACATCGCCGCTGGGACGGGAACGTCGTCGGCGGCCATTGCGCGTCGCGGCGCCGTCGTCACCGCACTTGACTTCTCGGCCGGCATGGTTGCCGAGGGCCGTGTCCGTCACCCCGAACTGACGTTCATCGAGGGGGATGCCGAAAAACTTCCGTTCGAAGACAACAGCTTCGACGCCGTGACCATCTCGTTTGGGCTGCGCAACGTCAATCAGCCCCGTCAGGCGCTCGCCGAAATGTTCCGCGTTTTGCGTCCGGGCGGACGACTGGTGGTCTGTGAATTCACCACCCCGCCGGTGGGCTTTGTTCGCGCGGGCTACGAGGCCTACCTGCAGAAGGTGATGCCGATCCTCGCCAAAATTTCCAGCACTAATCCCGCCGCGTACACCTACCTGTTCGAGTCGATTCGCAACTGGCCACGCCAGGCCGTTCTCGCCTCGTGGATTCAGGACGCCGGATTCGAATCGGTGGGGTACCGAAACCTGACCGCGGGCGTTGTTGCGCTGCACCGTGGCACCAAACCGGAAGCAGAGTAGCCCGTGAGTAAAGCAGCCGGAATCGCCAAATCGTTTGGCCTGTCCGCCGCACTGACGGCCTCTGCGGACGAACGGGAATTGTTGGCATGGCTGGACACATCCTTGGCGTCGATCGAGGCGGGGCTGGACAAGAACCTGCACTACGCGGATCGACTGGCCGACACGACCGCTCGCTATCTGTTGGGCGCCGGCGGCAAGCGTATTCGTCCGCTCTTGACACTGTTGACCGCCGAGTACGGCGACCGTTCGGATCCCCGCATTGCACTGTCGGCTGAGGTCGTCGAAATGATTCACCTGGCGACCCTGTATCACGATGACGTGATGGACGACGCCGACCTGCGCCGTGGCGCAGCGGCAGCCCACACGGTCTGGGGTAACAGCATCGCCATCCTCACCGGTGACCTGTTGTTTGCGCGCGCCAGCGTGCTGGCCTCGGAACTGGGCGACGAAATTCTGAGGCTGCAGGCCCGCACTTTTGAGCGCCTGTGCATGGGTCAGCTGCACGAAACCACGGGCCCCGGACCCGAGGACAATCCGGTCGAGCACTACATTCAGGTGCTGGCGGACAAGACCGGTTCGTTGATTTCGGCCAGCGCCCAGCTGGGAGTTCTCAGCTCGAATGGACCCCGCGAGTACCTTGCGCCACTGGTGACCTTTGGTGAAAAAATCGGCGTTGCCTTCCAGCTCATCGACGACGTCATCGATCTGAACGGAGACAAGACGGGCAAGCCCAAGGGGACCGATGTCCGCAACGGCGTCAACACCCTGCCAATCCTGGGCTTGCGTGCCGCCACCGATCCCGAATCGGTTGCCCTCGCGGCCGAATTGGATGCGGCTCTCGCGTCACCGGAAACCGCGGATTTCGACTCGATCATCGACCGCATCAAGGCCAGCCGCCACACCGCCGACACCGTCGCCACTGCCGAGCGTTGGGGTGCCGAAGCCGTCGCCGCTCTGGACCAGCTGCCTGACACTCTTCCCACCCGCGCCCTTCGCCGCTTTGCGGATCGGGTGCTCCACCGCGAACTGTAGGACTACATGAAACTTCGTCTCGCAATTGTTGGTGCCGGCCCCGCCGGAATTTACGCCGCGGATATCCTGCAAAAGCAGGAACGTTCGTTCGATGTGTCGATTGACCTGTTCGACCGACTCCCCGCGCCCTACGGATTGGTCCGATACGGCGTCGCCCCCGATCACCCCCGCATCAAGGGCATCATCAACGCATTGCGCGAGGTCCTCGATTCCGGCGTGGTTCGCGTGTTCGGCAACGTGAATTTCGGCACCGACATCACATTGGACGACCTGAAGAAGCACTACAACGCCGTTATTTTTTCGACGGGCGCCATCAAGGATGCGCCGTTGGATATCCCCGGAATCGAACTGGACGGCAGCTATGGCGCCGCCGATTTCGTGTCCTGGTATGACGGTCACCCTGATGTTTCGCGTGAATGGCCGCTGACCGCCTCGTCGGTTGCGGTGATGGGCAACGGCAATGTCGCACTCGATGTGGCCCGCATGCTGGCCAAGCATGCCAATGATTTGTTGCCCACCGAAATCCCCGACAACGTGTACTCGGGGCTGGCCGCATCGCCGGTCACCGACGTCCACGTGTTCGGTCGCCGCGGGCCGATGCAGGTCAAGTTCAGTCCTCTGGAACTGCGCGAACTGGGCGAAATGCGGGACGTGGACATGATCGTCCACGACGAAGACTTCCAATACGACGACGCTGCTCGGGCCGCGATTGCGGGCAACAAGCAGGTCTTTGTTATCGACAAGATTTTTTCGCAGTGGCGCGAGCGTGCCACGGGCGAGGCCAGCCGCAGGGTGCACCTGCACTTCTTTGCCCAGCCGGTCGAGCTCGTCGGCGAGGACGGACGTGTGTCGTCATTCCGTTTCGAACGCACCGAGTCGGATGGCGAGGGTGGCGTTCGCGGCACCGGCGAAATTCGTGAGGTCGACGTGCAGGCCTTCTATCGCGCGGTCGGATATTTCGGTTCCGAACTCGACGGGATTCCCTTCGACGAACTGCGTGGTGTGATTCCCAACCACGAGGGCCAGGTGCTGGGTGCCGACGGTTCGATCATGCCCGGTGTCTATGCGACCGGCTGGATCAAGCGCGGCCCCATCGGACTGATCGGTCACACCAAGTCCGATGCCATGGAAACCGTGTCCCACGTTGTCAACGACGCCGCATCATGGTGGAGCCCTGCGCATCCCGAGGAATCCGCTGTCGTTGAATTGCTGGAATCGCGCGGTGTGCCGTTCACCGACCTCGACGGCTGGCACCGCCTCGATTCGCACGAGAAGGCATTGGGCGAGGCCGTTGGTCGCGAACGCATCAAGGTCGTCGACCGCGGCGAAATGACGGCGATTTCCCGCGATTCCTAGGCGCTACTGAACCGTTGCGTTCAGCCTCGCCAGGCTTTCCTTGATGGTGCGCGTCCAGTGTCGGCCCGCCCATTCGTCGGCCGTCAGCGGATGACTGACCTCACGGTACCCCTCCTCGATTCGGCGCAGCTCGTCGACCGCGGGGCCGTGCAGCATCACGCTGCTCTCGAGGTTGAGCGAAAAGGAACGCATGTCCAAATTGGACGAACCGACAACGGCGACCTCGTCATCGATGATGACGAATTTGGAATGTAACAGTTCGGGTTCGGGGTACAACCAGATTCGCACGCCGGCGGCGAGGAGCTCCTCGTAGTACGAGCACTGCGCGTGAAAGACCAGCGGCTGGTCGTAGGCGGCGGACACATAGAGGTCGACCTCGATCCCCGACTGGGCCGCGGTGGTCACGGCGTAACGCAGCGACGAGTCCGGCACAAAGTAGGGGCTCGACAGCGCAATCCGTCGGGTGGCCGAATACAACAGGGCGTTGAACATGCGCAGATTGTTTTCGCCGTCAAAGGTCGGGCCGCTGGGCACGACCTGGGCGAGGTTGCCGCCCGCACTGTCGTGGTCCTCGGTGCCAACTCGGGGCGTGACCAACTCGTCCGTTTCACACCACCAGTCGGTGATGAACAACGCGTCGAGGCTGGCCACAACGGGACCCTCGAGGCGCACCAAGAGCTCGCGCCACTGCAGGCCCTTGCGGCCTCGGCGGTGATAGCTGGGATGGATCAGGTTTTGGCTGCCCGTGTAGGCCACGCGCGAATCGACCACCATGATCTTGCGGTGGTTGCGCAGGTCGGGTCTCTGGTACCGACCGGCCCAGGGGCGAACGGGCAGCGATGCGGCGACCTGTGCGCCCGTTGCTCGAATCCGGGCGAGGCTGTCGCGATAGCGGGGGATTCGGGCGCTGGCGAGGTGGTCGTACAAGAATCGGACCGTAACGCCACGGGACACAGCGTTGGCGACCTCGTCGCAGAATTCCGTGGTGTCGTCATCGACGCTGACGATGTAGAACTCGATGTGCAGAGTGTGTTCGGCGCTGCGAACCGCGCGAGTCAATTCGGCCAGCGACGCGGTGTAATCGGTGAGGAACTCGACCCTGTTCCCGGCCGTCAACGGCATCGACCCCAGTTCGCGGTTCAACCGAATCACGCTGGCGTATCGACGTGGCGTCACCAGCTCGTCGACGCCGCCCGCGACCTCGCGGATGTAGCGGTTGATGTCGGCCTGTTTGGTCCTGCGCGAACGCGGCAGACGATTCGACCCCAACAGCAGGAACAGCAGGAACCCCACATAGGGGACAAAGAAAATCAGCAGCAGCCACGCGAGCGCGGTTTGCGGCCGGCGGTTGCGGGGCACCCACACCAGGGACACGACACGGATAACGAAGTCGCCGACGAGCAAAGCCCACAGGGCATATGCCGTCACCGTGTCGGGAAGCATGGTCGTTAGCGGAAGTTCAGGAACTGCAGGTCGACGTCCAGGTCCTTGCCCTTGAGCAACGAGATGACGGACTGCAGGTCGTCACGGCTCTTCGAGGTGACGCGCAATTCCTCGCCCTGGATCTGCGACTTGACGGACTTGGGGCCTTCCTCGCGGATGATCTTCGAGATGGCCTTGGCGTTTTCGCTCGAGATGCCGTTCTTGACCTTGGCCTCGATGCGGTATTCCTTACCCGACGGGAACGGCTTGCCGCAGTCCAGCGACTTCAACGAGATTCCGCGCTTGATCAGCTTGGATTCGAGGACGTCGAGCACCGCCTTGACGCGTTCCTCGCTGCTCGCCGCCATGTTCAGGGTGGTGCCCTTTTTTTCGATTTGGGCGCCCACGCCCTTGAAGTCGAATCGGGTTGCCAGCTCGCGCTCGGTCTGGTTTACCGCGTTGTCGAGCTCCATGGGGTCGACCTTGCTCACAATGTCAAATGATGAATCAGCCATGCCGCCATGGTAGCAAGAGCCGGACCGGCCTGGGCGGCGAGGGTCAGGCGCGGGGTCGAGCGGTACTGCCGCGCGTCACCAGTGCGACCGGCATGTCGGTGTTGGTGGGGCTGGTCGCGGAACGCTGTGGCATGATTTCGTCCAGCAGAATCGTGGCCGCGCGTTCGCCCTGGCTGCGGACGAACTGGTCGACGGTGGTGAGGTTAAAGAATTCGGCGAGGTCGTGGCCGTCGATGCCGATGACCGAGATGTCTTCGGGCACGCGCAGGCCCGCGTCCTTGATGGCCAGAATTGCGCCAATCGCCATCTCGTCCGACGACGCGACGATGCCGGTGGGGCGGTTGCCTGGGTTTGACAGCATCGCGGCGGTCTCGGCGTAGCCGCCGGGAATCGTGAAGTCCGCGGTGCGGTCCCAGGCGGGGTTGGGGTCAATTCCGGCTCCGGCCAGGGCCTCGAGGAACGCCAGATGACGGGTCGATGCCACGTGGAAGTCGGTCTCGAACTGTTCGACACCACCCAACGAGGCGATGTTGCGGTGCCCCAGGTCCAAAAGGTGTTGTGTGGCAATGCGGGCCACATCGGTCTCGTTGATCGAGATGGTGCGCACGCCGGGAATTTCGCCGCCGACACCGATGAGCGGCTTGTCGAGCGAGTGAATTTTGCGGACCTCGTCGGGCGTCAATGCCAGTTCGATGGCGATGACGGCATCGACGCGACCACGCAGCAGGAACTCGTCAAAGATGGTGCGACGCTGGTTGGCCTTGCCGGCGAGGTTGTACAGGGTGGTGTCGTAACCGTGTGCGGTGAGCACCTGCTGCGCGCCTTCGATGACTTCGCTGAAGAACCAACGGTTGAGGAATGGCGTGACGATTCCCACGTTGCGCATGCGTCCGCTGGAGAGCGACGAGGCGCTGGCGGACACGACGTACCCCAGTTCGTCCGCGACGCGCTGGACGAGTTCCTTGGTGCGGGGGGCCACGATTCCGCGCCCACTGAGGGCACGGGAAACGGTTGCAGTCGAGACGCCGGCGGCACGGGCGACGTCAGCGATGTCTGCCACCGACTCACCTCCAAGATCGACGGTGCAAAGACCGCGTTTTCTTATTGTATTATTAAGAACTGAACATCGACTGGAAATGTCGGTGTACACCATCTGGTGGATTACCCAAGCGGCCAAAGGGATCTGACTGTAACTCAGCTGGCGTAGCCTTCGGGGGTTCGAATCCCTCATCCACCACTCACGAAAGCCCCGGTTACCCCGGGGCTTTCTTTGTGGGGCAGAATCGACACGTGCACAACATCGCAGAGCTTCAGTCCATCGCCCTCACCGTCGCGCGTGAGGCGGCCGCTCTGGTGGCCGACCGCCGACAGGGCTCCGTCGCGGTGGCCGACCGTAAATCCTCCAGCGTCGACATCGTCACCGCCGTCGACCGCGAGTCCGAGTCCTTCATTCGCACGCGCCTCGCCGAACTGCGACCCGGTGACGGATTCTTTGGCGAAGAAGGCAACCGCGATTCGGGCAGCACTGGGCTCACCTGGATCGTCGACCCCATCGATGGGACCGTCAATTTTGTCTATGGCATCCCCGCCTATGCAATCAGCATCGCGGTGGTCGAGGGAACGGCTACACCCGAGGACTGGACGGCGCTTGCCGCCGTCGTCATCAACGTCGCGAACGGCGAAGAATTCGTGGCGTCGCTGGGGTTCGGCGCAACGCTCAACGGCGAACGCCTGCAGGTGGTTCCCGCACCCACCCTGGCCGAATCCCTTCTGGCCACAGGTTTCGCGTACGACAGCGAACGTCGCGCACAGCAGGGTGCGGTCATTGCCCGACTGATTGACCAGGTCCGCGACATCCGTCGCATCGGCGCCGCATCGCTCGACCTGTGCAACGTCGCCGCGAACCGCGTGAACATCTACTTCGAACGCGGGCTCATGCCGTGGGATCACGCCGCTGGGGTCCTGATTGCACAAGAGGCGGGTGCCACCGTTCGTGGCCTCGGCGGTGCGGCGGCCAGCGCCAACTGGTGCCTCGCGGCCCACCCCGACACCATCGATGAGTTCGAGGAACGGGCACTCGAGGCGGGCGCCAACTTTACCCTCCGCTAGCCTTCTGCGCGCCTCTCGCCTACAATTACAAAAGCAACGGACGTAGAGCCGGGAGGATTTCGCGTGAACTCAGCCGAGGGAATGTCGTCGGACGACGCCCTCGTCGGTGACGCTCCAAAGCCTCGCAGTCGCCGGGTTCTGCGCACCTCGTCGTCGTTCGAGCCGGGAAACGAGCACGCACCCGAGACCCCGCCGCGTATTGCCCCTCGGGTTGCACACCCCACCGAACACCGCGTGCGCGATGCCGTGGTCAAGGGCCTGGCGCGCACATCGAAGCCCTTCGCCACGTGGGGTCGTTCAATCGCCCGCGCCGGTGCCGCCGTCGTTGCGGCCCTGTTTGTCATTGGCCTGACTGTTCCCGCGAACGCTTTCCTGTCGCCCCAAAGCATGTTGTTTGCCCAGACCGTCGAGGACGAGGGCCAGTCCGTTATCACCGCCGAGGGCGAGGTCGCCGAGGTCATCCGCACGGGCGACTATTCCGTTCTGTCGTTCGGGGAAATGCTGACCCTGAAGTACGGCAGCCTGAATTTTCAGTACAGCACCGATTGGGTGGGTCCCGTGCGGTGGCCGTTCCCGGTCCCCGTCACCATCAGCTCGGGTTTCGGCGCCCGTTCCGCACCGTGCTTTAGCTGCTCGACGGACCACAAGGGTCTGGACTTTACCCCCGGCGAGGGCGTGCCGATTTTCGCGGTGGCCGACGGCGTCGTTGTTGAGTCCAAGGAAGAACAGTGGGGCTTTGGCACCTGGGTTCGAATTCGTCACAACATCAACGGGGTCGAGGTCGAGACCGTGTATGCCCACATGTTGAAGGGTTCGACGACGCTGAAGATCGGTGACGAGGTCAAGGTCGCGGACGTGGTCGGGGCCGTGGGTAATACGGGAACCTCTACCGGAACACACTTGCACCTCGAGGTGCTGATTGACGGCGTTGCCGTTGACCCCTTTATCTGGTTGGGCGAGAACACTAAAAAGTCGTCGAACTAATTCGGCACCCGCACCGATTTCGCACATCGCGCACATAGTGTTAGCATTCTCTGGTGCCAATGCACGCCCCGATAGCTCAGTGGTAGAGCACTTCCATGGTAAGGAAGGGGTCGTCAGTTCAATCCTGACTCGGGGCCCGACCGAAAGGTTGCGGCGGGGTAGCTCAGTTGGTTAGAGCGCACGACTCATAATCGTGAGGTCGCGGGATCGTGCCCCGCTCCCGCTACAGTTTCCCCACAGATCGATCCTCGCTTCGGCGGGGATTTTCTTCGTATATCCGTTTTTCCCGGTTTTCTGGGCTTTTCGACGCGACACGCCGAAACACTACATGTGGGGTAACAACACTTTTGTCATTCACAAGATAGAGTGTTAATTCGACGGCCACCCGGTCGCAATGAAAGGTAGGACACCATGGACTTCGATAACGATTCAGTCGGTGGCTACGCAGTTCCTATGGACCCCATGGACCTGCTGCAGTGCGACAGCTGCCAGTAAACAGCCTCCGTTAGAGCCCTCGTCACAGTGATGTGACGGGGGCTCTTTCTTTGTCCCCGTTGCGACCGGGCGGCGCGAATTCGTGGGCGCGCCCCGTGTCGTGGCCGGTTCCGTGCTGTCAGAATGGTGGCATGAGCGATGTGCGCACACCGGATCCGGGCTGGTTCTCTGATGACGATCTCGATGACCTGCGTCGGCGCATTCCGATTGTGTATGTCGAGGCGGTCCCGGTGCGCCTCTCTGCGCAGGGTGCGGTGACCGAGGTTGGGCTGCTGATCCGTGTCGACGAGTTCGGCGAGATGCGATCGGCGCTCGTGTCGGGTCGTGTGCAGTACGGCGAGACAGTGCGTGACGCACTGTTGCGCAATATCGAGAAGGACCTGGGTCCATTGGCGTTCCCGCGTTTGCCCGCCTCGATTGTCCCAGCAACGGTGGCGGAATACTTCCCGTTCCCCGCCCGGTTGACGGACGAACGTCAGCACGCGGTCGCCTTGGTGTTTGTCGTGCCGGTGTCGGGTGATTGCCAGCCCCGCCAGGACGCGCTCGAGGTCAAGTGGGTTCCGGTGGAAGAAATCTTTACCGACGCGATCGCGGGAGAATTCCTGGGCGGCCGCGAGTTAGTGGTGCGACAGGCGCTCTCAACCGTGGCCATCGCCTAGACGGCACGCAGTAATCCTGTGTTCAAACCGGTCTTTGTGGCGTAAATCACGCGCCAGACCGTAATTCTTGCAATTTTTCTTCGCGCTCACCCCCTGACGCCGGGTTATTTGTACAGTAAACCTGAATCGTCGAGAGGACACCCATGTCGAACAACCCTGCACGCATGCACATTCACGATGCTGCGACCGCCGAACTTCGCGAGAGCATCTTTGATTACGCCAGGTACCGACTGACGCTCGACCCGCTGCCGCTCGACTACCCCAAGTCCTACCGCGAACTGCGCGACATCATGCCCGACACCGTCACCGAGAACGGCGTTGGGGGCCACGAGGCGCTCGCACTGTTCCGCGATGTACTGGCCCCCGCCTGCATCTCGATCGACTTCCCCGGCAACGTGTCGTTCATTCCCACCGCACCCACCGAGGCCGCGAGCATGTTCGACCTCATCGTCTCGGCCTCCAGCATCTTTGGTGGTTCGTGGATGGAGGGCGCCGGTGCCGTGTATGCCGAGAACGAAGTCCTGTCGTTCATCGCGCGTGAGGCCGGACTCCCCGACGGCGCCGGTGGCGTGTTCGTCCAGGGCGGCACCGCGGGCAACTTGTCGTCGCTCGTCGTCGCTCGATACAAGGCCATGAAGAAGTGCGATGACGCGGGAATCGCGCGCCCCGCGCGCTGGAAGTTCCTGTGCAGCGAAGAGGCGCACTCATCGATCGCCGCCGCCGCCCGTGTCATGGACGTCGACGTCATCAAGGTTCCCGTCGGAGACGACGGCATCATGCGCGGCGAGGACATCGAAAAGGCCATCACCGACTGGGACGGTATCTTTGCGATCGTCGCCACCGGTGGCACCACCAACTTTGGAATCGTCGACCACCTGCAGTCCGTCGGCGAGGTCGCACGAGCCCACGATGTGTGGTTCCACGTCGACGGCGCCTACGGCATCGCCGCCATCTTTGCCCCCTCGACCAAGCACCACTTTGCCGGGCTCGAGAACGTTGACTCGTTCATCGTCGACCCGCACAAGTGGCTCTATGCCCCCTTCGACGCCTGTGCCCTGGTGTACCGCGACCCCGCGTTCGCCCGCGTGGCCCACACCCAGCACGCCGCGTACCTCGACGTCCTCACCAACACGGACGAATGGAACCCCTCGGACTTCGCGTACCACCTGTCGCGCCGCGCGCGCGGTTTGCCGCTGTGGTTCTCTCTGGCCACCTACGGAGTCGGCGCTTATCGTGACGCGATCGAGTCCAACAACCGTGTCGCCCAGCAGATCGCCCAGATTATCCGCGAACGCGACTATGTCGAACTGGTGCGCGACCCGATGCTGTCGGTCGTCGTGTTCCGTCGCAAGGGCTGGACCAGCGAGCAGTACCACGACTGGGCTAACGACCTGTTCGAAAAGGGCAAGGCCATGTCGTTCCCCTCGGCCTTCCGTGGCGAGCCCGTCATGCGTTTCGCCATCGTCAACCCGCTGACGACCCTCGATATTCTGGTGGAACTGCTCGATTCAATGGCGTAAGGACAATGATGAACCCGACGATGCCCGCAGAGTGGGAAACTCACGAACGTACGTGGATGGCATGGCCGTCCAATGGCTACACGCTGGGCGAGACGGAAGACGATGTCCTCGAGGCGCGCACGACGTGGGCGAATGTGGCCAACGCCATCGTGCGCTTCGAGCCGGTCACCATGGTGGTCACGCCGACCGATGTGGACATCGCGCGTGAATTCCTCGACCCCGCCGTCGACATCATCGAACACGAACTCGATGACGCCTGGATGCGCGACATGGGACCCACCTTTGTGCGGGCCGACGGGGGACTGGCTGCGGTCAACTGGATCTTCAACGGTTGGGGTGCACAGGACTGGGCGTCGTGGGAACACGATTCCCAGGTGGCCACCGCGATTGCCGACGCGACCGGTGTTCCGCGCCTCGATTCGCCACTGACCAACGAGGGCGGCGGCATTCACACGAACGGTGACGGCGTCCTGTTGGTGACCCAGACCGTGCAGTTGGACCCGGGCCGCAACCCCGGTTGGACTCGCGAGCAGGTCGAGGCCGAATTCGCGCGCACCATCGGCGCTCGCCGCGTCATCTGGTTTGACCGCGGTTTGACCCGTGACTACGACGAATTCGGGACCCGCGGACACATCGACATCGTCGCCTGCTTCAGCGACGCACAGACCGTCCTGTTCCACGACCAGCTGAATCCGGAACACCCCGATTTCGACATCAGTGCGCGAACTCGCCAGACCATCGAGGACGCGGGGTTCACCGCGGTGTCGGTGCCCGCGCCGGACACGCTGCGTGACGACGAGGGTTGGGTCGACTATTCCTACATCAACCACTACATCGTCAACGGTGCTGTAATTCTGTGCGCCTTCGATGACGAGGGCGATGCCCGCGCCAAGGCCGTGCTGGAATCCGCGTACCCTGGCCGCGAGATTGTGCTCGTCGATGCTCGGCCGCTGTTCGCCCGTGGGGGCGGAATTCACTGCATCACCCAGCAGCAACCCGCCGTCTAGCGCAGTTGTTCCCACCGGATCAACGCGGCGGGATTGAACGACGACGAACAGGCTCCGCAGGACACCCGACTGTTGCGGGGCTTGCGGAACCGCAACAGTTCGTGACCCGCTGGGCACACGCCTCGCCATCGCGCAAATTCGGTCGCAGTTTCGCCCTTGTGCGTGGTGCCGCCGACATACCCGATCCGCCGGGCCGTCTGTTTCCACTCCGCCGAATGGTGATGATGCGGGGGCAGCATGGCGTGGGCTATTTCGTGTAACAGGGTCTGTTCGACGTCGTACATGTCCCATCGCTGCATCAAATATTTGGACAGTGTGATGCGCTGCTCGGTGTGGTTGCACGCACCGGCTCGCAGCTTGGCGTTGTCGAAACCGAACGTCCACACGCGGACATCGAGGTGGGTGTCCAACAGGCGTTCCGCCAAGGCGCGCACCTCGTGAAGCTCGGCCATGGGTCAGTTCGCAAACAGGTTGCGTGATGGCGGCGGGGAATCGATCGCGGTCGCATCGGTGACAATCGGTGCGCTGCGCACCCATTCGGCGGCCTCGGAACCGGCGATGACCTTGGACGGGTGTGGGCCCGCGGCCATCAGCCGGGGGATCCCCGCGAATTCGCGGTCACCGTTCCATGCCGCCAACACCACGTTGCCGAACCGACGGCCCTTGGCCACACTGGATTCTGCGATGGCGAAACCGTCACCGAACACGTGTCGCACGGTCGCCAGCTGGGATTTGGCGAATGCCAGGGGCGGGCCGTCGGCGACATTGACGACGACAATTCCGCGGGGTGACAGCAGTCGTTGCACCTCGGAATAGAACTCGACGCTGGTCACGTGTGCCGGGGTGCGCGCGCCTCGGAAAATATCGACGACGACGAGGTCGACCTGGCCCAGAATCCCGCCGGGAAGTGCCCCCATGACCGCACGGGCGTCGCCGTAGCGGCAGCGAATTGAGGCATCGCGGGGCAACGGCAGGTGCTCGCGCACAAAATCGATCAGGTCGGTCTCGATTTCGATGACCTGCTGGCGCGAACCCGGGTGCGTGACGGCGACGTAGCGGGGGATTGTCAGGGCACCGGCGCCAAGGTGGACCGCGGTCAACGCCTCGCCGGGTTCAAACGCCTCGTCGATGATATGGCCCATCCGGGCGATGTATTCGAAGTGCAGTTCTTCCGGGTGTGACAGGTCAACGTGACTCTGCGGTGTTCCGTCGACGGTCAACACCCATCCGCCCTCGCGCCAGGGGTCGGGTTCGATTTCGGCCAGAAGGCCGCTGAATTTCAACCGGTGGGAATGAATCGAGGACACCCCACCATTGTCCCAGTCTTCGGGTGACCCAACGTCAAAAATTCGACTTGGCAAATGTGGAAAACCCCTGTAATGTAGCAAGTTGCGCTTACCTCTGTCCGTGCATCATATGAAGGATGACGGGCTCCCCGTAAATAGTGGCGGGGCACCAAGAGATCGAATGGCCGCTAGCGCGGCCTTTTCTAGTGCACGGAAACCCGTTGAATCGTCTACATATTTGGGCTTAGCCCATGGAGGATATCGTCTTGGCTGCTGCGAAGAAAGCAAAAAACCAGGGGACCGGTCGTGATGCCCGTCGCGTGTCGTTCGCAAAGATTAGCGACACACTGACAGTTCCCGACCTTCTCTCACTCCAGACCGAAAGCTTTGACTGGCTGATCGGTGCAAACGCGGGAGAGGCCCTCTCGGGTCTCACCGAAATCTTCGAAGAGATTTCGCCCATCGAGAACGACACCATGCAGTTGTCGTTCACGAACCCGTACCTGGAAGAAAAGAAGTACGAGCTCGACGAATGCAAGGAGCGCGGCAAGACCTATTCCGCACCCCTGTACGTTGAAGCCGAATTCATGAACCACACCACGGGTGAAATCAAGACCCAGACCGTGTTCATGGGTGACTTCCCCTTGATGACCGAAAAGGGAACCTTCGTGATCAACGGCACCGAGCGTGTCGTCGTGTCGCAGCTGGTTCGCAGCCCCGGTGTCTACTTCGACAAGTCGTACGACAAGGCCAGCGACTCTGACCTGTTCTCGTGCCGCGTCATCCCCAGCCGTGGTGCATGGCTCGAGTTCGAAATCGACAAGAAGAGCCACGTCGGCGTCCGCATCGACCGCAAGCGTCGCCAGTCGGCCACCGTCTTCCTCAAGGCCCTCGGAATGTCGTCGGAAGAAATCCGTGCCGCTTTCCCCGACTCGACCTCCATGGCAGAGACCCTCGAAGTTGACTCGATCCTGACTCAGGAAGAAGCGCTCAAGGACATCTACCGCAAGATCCGTCCCGGCGAGCAGGTCGCCAGCGAAGCAGCCAAGTCGCTGCTCGACAACTTCTACTTCAACTCGAAGCGTTTCGACCTTGCAAAGGTCGGCCGTTACAAGATGAACCGCAAGCTGGGCCTCGAGGCTCCCGTCGACCAGAACGTTCTGACCGTTGACGACATCGTCGCAACCCTGCGCTACCTCGTCGCACTGCACGAAGGCAAGGAAACCATCACCGGTACCCGCGCCGGCAAGCCCATCGACATCCGCCTCGGCACCGACGACATCGACCACTTCGGTAACCGTCGTATCCGCGCCGTGGGTGAACTGATCCAGAACCAGATCCGTACCGGCCTCAGCCGTATGGAGCGCGTTGTGCGCGAGCGCATGACCACCCAGGACGTCGAGGCCATCACCCCGCAGACCCTGATCAACATCCGTCCCGTGACGGCCGCGATCAAGGAATTCTTCGGAACCAGCCAGCTCTCGCAGTTCATGGACCAGAACAACCCCCTCGCCGGTTTGACCCACAAGCGTCGTCTGTCGGCACTGGGCCCGGGTGGTCTGAGCCGCGAACGCGCCGGCGTCGAGGTTCGAGACGTTCACCCCTCGCACTACGGCCGTATGTGCCCCATCGAAACCCCTGAAGGCCCCAACATTGGTCTGATCGGTTCGCTGGCATCGTTCGCCCGCATCAACGCCTTCGGTTTCATCGAAACCCCCTACCGCCGTGTCGTTAACGGCAAGGTCAGCAAGGAAATCGACTACCTCACCGCAAGTGACGAAGACGACCACATTGTTGCCCAGGCTGGTGCGCCTCTGAACGCCGACGGCTCGTTCGCCGAAGAGCGCGTTCTGGTTCGTATCAAGGGTGGCGAGGTCGAGTTGGTCCCCGCAGCACGCGTGGACTACATGGACGTTTCGCCCCGTCAGATGGTGTCGGTCGCTACCTCGCTGATTCCGTTCCTCGAGCACGACGACGCAAACCGCGCGCTCATGGGTGCGAACATGCAGCGTCAGGCCGTGCCTCTGCTCCGTTCGGAAAGCCCCATCGTGGGTACCGGTATGGAATCGTACGCCGCAGTTGACGCCGGTGACGTCGTCGTTGCAAAGAACGCCGGTCTGATCTCGGAAGTTTCGAGCGACTACGTCGTCATCCAGAAGGACGAAGGCGGAACCGACGAATACGTTCTGCGCAAGTTCGAGCGTTCGAACCAGGGCACCAACTACAACCACCGCGTCATCGTCAAGGAAGGCGACCGCATCGAAGCCGGTGCCGTAATCGCCGATGGTCCCGCAACCGAAAACGGTGAACTCGCACTCGGAAAGAACCTGCTCGTGGCATTCATGTCATGGGAAGGCCACAACTTCGAAGACGCGATCATCCTCAGCCAGAACCTGGTCAAGGACGACACCCTCTCGTCGATTCACATCGAGGAGTACGAGGTTGACGCTCGCGACACCAAGCTGGGCAAGCAGGAAATCACGCGCGACATCCCCAACCAGTCGCTCGAGAACCTCGCCAACTTGGACGAACGAGGCATCATCCGTGTCGGCGCCGAGGTTCGCCCCGGCGACATCCTCGTCGGACG
>CAZRHP010000008.1:0-4179 GCA_964599975.1 uncultured Gulosibacter sp. | reverse complement strand
GTGTTACCCCCAAGGGTGAGACCGAGCTGACCGCCGAAGAGCGCCTGCTGCGCGCCATCTTTGCGGAAAAGAGCAAGGAAGTTCGCGACACCTCGCTGCGCGTGCCTCACGGCGAGCAGGGAACCATCATCGGCGTCAAGGTATTCGACGTCGAGCAGGGTGACGACGAACTCGGCAACGGTGTCAACCAGAAGGTTGTCGTCTACATCGCCCAGAAGCGCAAGATCTCGGAGGGCGACAAGCTCGCCGGACGCCACGGTAACAAGGGTGTCATCTCGAAGATCCTCCCCGTGGAAGACATGCCTTTCCTGGAAGACGGATCCCCCGTCGATGTCATCCTCAACCCCCTCGGTGTTCCCGGTCGTATGAACTTCGGCCAGGTCCTCGAAATCCACCTCGGATGGGCAGCCATGCAGGGTTGGAAGGTTGACGGAAACCCCGAATGGGCGAACTTCCTCCCCGCCGAAGCACGCGAGGTCGCACCCGGTACCAAGGTTGCAACCCCCGTATTCGACGGCGCACACGAGGCCGAAATTGCGGGTCTGCTCGATGCAACTTTGCCCCGTGAAAACGGCCAGCAGCTCATCGGCACCTCCGCATCGCGGACTACGAATTCTTTGAGCCGCAACCGACCAGTCGAGCGGAATTGCCCGATGCCGCCGACACTATCCAACGGCTGGCACACATCGCCTGCGAAATCCTTGCGGGGACGAGGCCACTGGACCAACTGGCGCGATGGGTGACCGAGGATGTGTTTCGCACCATCGCCGAACGATCGCTGGCGGCGTCCCACGCTCGACGACGAGCCGGCGCGACCACCCGAATCGTCGTGTCCGTCATTCGCACCGTTATCGACGAACCCCGGGATGGAATCGTCGAGGGTGTTACCCTCGTGCGGATCGGTCCGCGAACTCGCGCGGTCGCCATTCGCATCGAGGGATTCGACCACCGATGGCGGGCATCGGTGGTCGCCCTGCTGTAACGACTACTTCTTGCGGTCCTGTGCTCGGCGCTGTGCACGCGATGCGGGGGCCGCACCCTCGGCCTGCTGACCGAACGTGCCGCGGGCCATCATGCCGGCGGCAGTGCCCTGGGGGCGAACCTGTCCCGACGGTCCGCGCTCTTGGACGTGGCCGTCCTCGTCGGGTGCCGTGTACGACAGCTTTTGGTCGGCGGGAGCGTTGGATTCCAACCCTCGGGCATTGATGTGCGTGCCGTCGGCAGCGGGAACTACCTCGACCTCGAGGTTGAACACGAAGCCCGCGACCTCCTCGCGCACCTGCGACATCATCGACTGGAACATCTCGTAACCCTCGCGCTGGTACTCGATCAGCGGGTCGCGCTGGGCCATCGCACGCAGACCGATGCCGTCCTTCAGGTAATCCATCTCGTACAGGTGGTCACGCCAGCGACGGTCGATGACCGACAGTCCAGTTCACGCATGGCGGTCTCGCCGATGGTGGCCTGGCGCTGTTCGTACGCCACGTTTGCGGCGGCGATGATTTCGTTCTTCAGGTCGGTCGCGGTAACTCCGGAACCGTACTCGGCGGCAACCTCGTCGAACGAGATCGACAGCGGGAATACCTGCTTGAGGTCGACCCACAGCTGTTCAGTGTCCCAATCCTCGGCGTGCTTTGCGCTCGCGTAGTTGTCGACCATTTCCGACACAACGCGCTCGATGAACGAGTTCACGCGGTCGCGCAGGTCGTCGCCCTCGAGGATGTGGCGGCGGTCGCCGTAGATGGCTTCGCGCTGGCGGTTCAGTACGTCGTCATACTTCAGGACGTTCTTACGGATTTCGGCGTTGCGGCCCTCGACCTGCGACTGAGCGGAACGGATTGCGCGCGACACGACCTTGGATTCGATCGCCATGTCCTCGTCGCCCGTGCGACGCATGATGGCCTCGGCAGCGCCCGAGTTGAAGAGGCGCATGAGGTCGTCCTGCAACGACAGATAGAAGCGGCTCTCGCCGGGGTCACCCTGACGACCGCTTCGACCACGTAACTGGTTGTCGATACGACGAGACTCGTGACGCTCGGTTCCCAGAACGTACAAACCACCGGCAGCGGTAACCTTTTCGGCCTCGAGGTTGACCTGGGCCTTGACCTCGGCGAACACCTCGTCCCACTTGGCTTCGTACTCGTCGGGGGTGTCGTTGGGGTTCAACCCCAGTTCGTGCATGCGGGTGACGGCGATGAATTCGGCGTTACCACCCAGCATGATGTCGGTTCCACGACCCGCCATGTTGGTCGCTACGGTCACGGCCCCCAGACGGCCGGCCTCGGCCACAATTCCTGCTTCGCGAGCGTGGTTCTTGGCGTTAAGTACTTCGTGGCGGACGCCGCGCTTGGCCAGCAACTTGGACAGGTGCTCGGACTTTTCGACCGACACGGTACCCACCAGAACGGGCTGGCCCTTCTCGTGACGGGCGGCGATGTCCTCGACGACCTGACGGAACTTGGCTGCCTCGTCGCGGTAGACCAGGTCGGCCTGATCGATGCGCTGCATGGGGCGGTTGGTCGGAATCGGAACAACACCGATCTTGTAGGTCGAACCGAATTCAGCGGCCTCGGTCTCGGCGGTACCGGTCATACCGGAAAGCTTCTTGTAGAGACGGAAATAGTTCTGCAGGGTGACGGTCGCCAGAGTCTGGTTCTCGGCCTTGACCTGCACGCCCTCCTTGGCCTCGATGGCCTGGTGGATGCCCTCGTTGTACCGACGGCCCGCGAGGATACGGCCGGTGTGCTCGTCCACGATCAGCACCTCGCCATTCATGACGACGTAGTCCTTGTCGCGACGGAACAGGGCAACCGCCTTGATGGCGTTGTTGAGGAACGAGATCAGCGGCGTGTTGGCCGATTCATAGAGGTTGTCGATGCCGAGGTAGTCCTCGACCTTTTCGATGCCAGCCTCGAGCACACCGATGGTGCGCTTCTTTTCGTCGACCTCGTAGTCGACCTCGGGCACCAGAGTGGTCGCGATCTTTGCGAATTCGAGGAACCAACGGTTCGCTTCGCCCGATGCCGGACCGGAAATGATCAAGGGCGTGCGCGCCTCGTCGATCAGGATCGAGTCAACCTCGTCCACGATCGCAAAGAAGTGGCCGCGCTGCACCATTTCGGCACGCTGCCAGGCCATGTTGTCACGCAGGTAGTCGAAACCGAATTCGTTGTTTGTGCCGTACGTGATGTCGGCGAGGTACTGCTGGCGGCGCTGTTCGGGGGTCTGGCCGCTGATGATGCAGCCGGTCGACATGCCCAAGGCACGGAACACACGGCCCATCAGTTCGGACTGGTAGGACGCCAGATAGTCGTTCACGGTGACGACGTGCACACCGCGGGCGGGAATGGCGTTGAGGTAGGCGGCCAGCGTGGCGACTAGGGTCTTGCCTTCACCGGTCTTCATTTCGGCGATGTTGCCGAGGTGCAAGGCCGCGCCGCCCATCAGCTGAACGTCATAGTGGCGCATGCCCAGCGTGCGGGATGCTGCCTCGCGCACAGCCGAGAAGGCTTCGGGCAACAGGTCGTCGAGGGTTTCACCGTTGGCGTAACGCGATCGCAGTTCGACCGTTTCGTTGCGCAGTTCCTCGTCGCTGAGGGCCTTGTAGGCCTCTTCGAGGTGGTTGACCGCTTCGGCGAGGGTCTTCAGTTTGCGAAGGGTTCGTCCCTCACCAATCTTGAGAACTTTCTCGAGAAGGTTCGCCACGGGGTACTCCATTCAGTTTCGCGCAACACGGTCATCGTGGTGCGACACACAACGGTCAAGCCTGTCGGTTCAGTCTACTTTGTTGAGCCCTGCACCGCTCATGCGTGTGCGCCTGCGGCGGACCACAGGCGCACACTCGTCCCCTTTTACTCGTCGAGTCGGATGACTCCGTAATTCCAGCCCTTGCGGCGGTACACCACCGAGGGAGCGTTGCTGTCAGCGTCGAGGTACAGGAAGAAGTCGTGACCGACGAGTACCATGTGGTCGACGGCCTCGCTGGCCGTCATGTGGGTGGCGGCGAACGACTTTTCGCGAATCACGATCGGGCTGTCGGTTGCGGCGTCATCGACGTCCGAATCGATGTCGGAATCGGTCACGATCGGCACGGAACCCGTGATCGGCGTCAGCGCGACCTCGGCAAATCCGTGGTCCACGGCTTCGCCCAACGAGGTCATGTGATGCTGTTTGCCGCGG
>CAZRHP010000007.1:0-45809 GCA_964599975.1 uncultured Gulosibacter sp. | reverse complement strand
AATCATGATGCCGCCGGTTTCGGTCTGCCACCACGTGTCGACGATGGGGCAGCGGTTTCCGCCGATGACCTCGCGGTACCACATCCACGCCTCGGGGTTGATGGGTTCACCGACAGAGCCCAACACGCGCAGTGACGACAGGTCGCGTGCCTGGGGGATCTCGCGGCCGGTCTTCATGAACGAACGAATTGCGGTCGGTGCGGTGTAAAAGATTGAGACCTTGTACTTTTCGATGATGTCCCACCAGCGGCCGGGTTCCGGGAAGTCGGGCGTGCCTTCGTACAGCACCTGGGTGGCACCGTTCGCGAGGGGGCCGTAGGCCACATAGGAGTGTCCCGTGATCCATCCGACGTCGGCGGTGCACCAGTACACGTCCGATTCAGGGTGCAGGTCGAACACGTTGCGGTGGGTGAACGCGGCCTGGGTCAGGTAGCCGCCGCTGGTGTGCAGGATGCCCTTGGGGTTACCGGTTGTTCCCGAGGTGTACAGGATGAACAGCGGGTTTTCGGATTCGAATCCCTCGGCGACGTGGTCGGCCTCCATCGGGGCAATGGCGTCGTGCCACCAGATGTCGCGGTCGTTCCAGGTGACGTCGTTTCCGCCGCGCTTGACGACCACAACGTGCTCCACGCTCTGGGCGCCATTCACGGCTTCGTCCACAGCGGGCTTCAGGGGGAATACCGCGCCCTTGCGGTACCCGCCGTCGGCGGTGATGACCAACTTGGCGCCGGCATCGTCGATGCGCTGGCGCAGGCTTTCGGCGCTGAAACCGCCAAAGATGACTGAGTGGATTGCCCCGAGGCGCGCGCAGGCCAACATGGCGATCACCGTTTCGGGGATCACGGGCATATAGATGGCGATGCGGTCGCCCTGGACGACTCCGAGGCTGGCCAGCATGTTGGCGGCCTTTTTGACCTCGGCGGTCAGTTCGGCGTACGTGATGGTGCGGGTGTCGCCGGGTTCGCCTTCGAAGTGCAGTGCTACGCGGTCACCGTTGCCGGCGAGTACGTGGCGGTCGAGGCAGTTGTACGCGACGTTGAGTTTGCCGTCGCCGAACCAGCGCGCGAAAGGCGCATTTGACCAGTCCAGCGTCTCGGTGAATGGTGTGTGCCAGTGCAGTTCGCGTGCCTGTTCGGCCCAGAATTCCAGGCGGTCGGCGCGGGCGCGGTCATAGATTTCTGGCTGTGCGATGGCGTTGGCCGAGAACTCTGCAGAGGGTGAGAAGTGGCGGTCTTCGTGCAGAAGACTGTCAATTGTGTTCGACATTTATCGTCCTTGATCAGTGTCGTGAATAAGTGAACCCCTGGGGGTATTCGTCAGTCTAAACCGCGCGATGTTTCGGGGCTATCCACACGGCGAACTTTGTGTGAAATTTCCCCAAGGCGCACGAAATCTCGCTCGCAGGTGACGGGCAGGTGACACCATTCGACGGTGACGAATCCACGCGAGCTGCAGTACGCCATGGGGCCACTGGCTGCACTGGTCAGCCCGTCAACGCGCGACATTCTCGTGAACCCGGATGGTTCGGTGTGGCAGGACACCGGGACTGGGCTGTCCCGCGCCTCGATATCGACGATGTCACCGGAAATCGTGCGGCAGGTCGCCTCGATGTTGCTGGCCGCAGCGGGGCGGTCGGTGGATGACGCCCACCCCATCGGCGAAGGGTCCGTCTCGTCGGGTCTGAGGGTCAGTGCCGTTCTGCCGCCGCTGGTTGGACCCGGGCCGGCGTTGTCATTGCGGTTTCATTCGCCCGGTGGTGTGGGGTGGGCCGGTTTCGTCGACACCGACGGCAACCCCGTGGAACACAGGCTGCGCTCTCTGATCGCGGCGGGAACCAGCGTGCTAATTACGGGAGCCACCGGTGCCGGCAAGACCACACTGGCGTCTCTCATGCTGTCCGCGGTGCCCACCAACCGACGCATCGTCGTCATCGAGGACACCGCCGAGCTTTCGCCTCGTCATCCCCACGTTGTGACGCTGCAGACGGCTCAGGGAAACGCCGAAGGCGCGGGTGTCGTGGGGCTTGGTCCGCTCGTGCGGACCGCGCTGCGGATGCGGCCCGATTGGTTGGTTATCGGCGAGGTGCGTGGCGCGGAATTCGTTGACCTGCTGTCGGCACTGACCACGGGGCATGCGGGAATGGGCACGCTGCACGCGCAGACCTTGACCGAATTGCCCGCACGATTGATGGGGTTGGCGGCGCTCGCCGGAATCGACTCTCGGACACTGTCGGTCATGACGGCCGCGGCCTTTCCTGTCGTGGCCCACTGCGAACGCACCGGGTTGGGGTCGACGGTTCGACTGGGCTCGCTGCGAATGGGTGGTGACGACGTGCATGTCGACCCGTTCTAATCCCTTTCGTGACCTCGCCAACCGGCTCGAGGCCGGAATTCCCGCGCACCTTGTGTGGGGCAGCATCGATTCGCCCCACGCCGCTGCGGTGGCGCGCCGGGTCGCCGCTGGGATGACGGCACACGACGCCGTCGCCGAAATGTCCGTCGAGGGCGACTGGGCTGTCGCGCGAGAAGTGTGGCTGTATTCGGCGCGCACGGGATCGCCGATGGCCGCGACATTCACCCGCATCGCCGAGGGCTTCGCGTTCACCACCGACACCCTCGCGGCACGGGATGCCGCCGCAATTGGGGCGCGGATGACCCTGCGCGTCCTCGTCGGCCTGCCCGTTGCGGGCGTGGTGCTATCGGGCGTTTCGGGACTCGACGTCGCGGGGTTCTATCTGGGGTCGATGCTGGGTGGGGGAGTATTTGTCACCGGCGTGGGGCTGCTGTGGGTGGGATGGCGAAGGATGCGAACAATTATTTCGGGCATCACCCTGCCCCACGTGACAACCGGCATGATCGCCGAACTGGCGTCAGTCACCGTTCGATCGGGTGTCGGGGTGCACGTCATGCTTGCCGCGTTGCCGCCTATTGCAGCATCGTGGGCTGCGGCCGGCGAACTGGAAACGATCCGCCAGCTGGTCGAACGGTCCCATCGAGCCGGCTCACCCCTGGGTCCCAGCCTCGATGCCGAGGCCGCGAGGCTCCGCAGCGAATCACGCCACCGCGTCCACCGCGACATCGAGGCGTTGCCCACGCGTTTGCTGTTGCCGACGGGACTCTTCCTCCTCCCCGCGTTCATCGTGCTGACCGTGGTCCCGACGGTGATCCTGATGGCGCGGGTGGCGCTGGGGTGAGCCCGCAACTCGGCCCGAGGTCCACAATGCGATGGCATTGAGACGGGTAGTGCACACCCGTCCTGGCACACCCCAATATCCACACGACGCCGATATTTTGCCCTGCAGTGTGCCCGATGTCCGACGATAGTCATGTCGCGCAGACAAGGGGAACCCAGTGAACAATTCCGAAGAAATCAGACGCATCGCAGACGCCGCACATTTCGCAGATCCGGAACGCGGGGCCGCCACCGCCGAATATGCGATCGCCACCGTGGCGGCCGCGGGATTCGCCGGGCTGTTGGCCGCCATCCTGCAAAGCGCGGCCGTCAAGGACATGGTCACGGGGTTGATCACACAGGCGTTGGCCTTTGTTTTGTGAATTTCGTGGGCTGCGCGGCGGTCGCGTGGAGCTCGGGGCGCGTTGGTGCAGAACCTTGGCGGCTCGCGCCACGGGCGGGAACGATCGCGGAACCGTGACCGCCGAACTGGCCATTGCAATTCCCAGTGTGCTCATGATGCTAGGGCTGGTCATGGGAACGGCCCGAGTGGGAATGGATTCGGTGTCCGCCTCGGCTTTGGCCCACGACGCCGTCCGCGCGATGGTGGCGGGTGGCACCACCGCTGCCGCCGGCGACGCGGTGGAACGTGCGGGTGCGTCCTTGGTGGTCGACGCTGCGGGCTGTGTGACGGTGCGATTCCCCGCAGCATGGGGTTTGCCGCCCCAGCTGGCGGGGTCGGCCCGAGCGTGCGCGGGGTGATGAAGGATGACCGCGGCGGGGGAACTGTACTGGCCATCGCGGTGGTTGTCGCCGCGGCATTGGCGGTCGGCGTCGTGGGGTACTTCCTTGCGACCGTCCGTGCTTCGCGCGAGGTCGTCGCGATTGCCGAGGACGCCGCACTCGCCGCCTCTCAATACTCATTGGATCTCGATGCCCGTGGGGCCTGCCGTCATGCCCAAGGCGTTGTCGAGTCCAATGGGGCCCGATTGGTGTCCTGCGTACGAACGGTGAGTGATTACCGGGTTGTCGTCGAATCGGGCGGGCGCACAGCGCACGCAATTGCGGGCCCAAAATAGGCGTTCGGGTAATTGCCCCCGGGGGTATTTTGTGACAGACTCGCGAACGATGCGTGTTCCTACAACGTCGTAGGAACTGAAGCTTATGGCGCATCGGTTTACATGAGTCAAGGAGGCCTCATGGCGACACAATCGCCCAACTCGCCCGTCAATTGGGAGGCGGTGGAACAGTCGGCAGAATTCCGGTCATTGCGATCGAAGCACGGCAGGTTCGTATTCCCTCTCTCGGCGGCATTTATCGTCTGGTACTTCGCCTATGTACTGTTGGCCGCGTATGCGACCGACTTCATGGCTACCCCGGTTTTCGGTGCAATCAATGTCGGCCTGATTCTGGGTCTCGGCCAGTTCGTCACCACGTTCGCCATCACGGCCTGGTATGTCAGCCACGCCAACAAGGTGCTCGACCCCGCGGCCGAAGCCCTCTACGACAAGATCGAGAAGGGTGACGCATAATGAGCTCCATCATGACTGTTGCGGAAACCGCAGCATTGCAGATTGACCCCGTTCTCAACATCTCGGTGTTCCTGGTCTTCGTTGTCGCCACGCTGGTCATCGTCATCCGCGCCAGCCGCAACAACAAGAGCGCCGCCGACTATTACGCCGCCGGTCGTTCCTTCACCGGCCCGCAGAACGGTTTCGCCATCGCCGGCGACTACCTCTCGGCCGCATCGTTCCTCGGCATCGCTGGTGCGATCGCCGTGTCGGGCTACGACGGGTTCCTCTACTCGATCGGCTTCCTCGTCGCATGGCTCGTCGCCTTGCTGCTGGTCGCCGAACTGATGCGCAACACCGGCAAGTTCACCATGGCCGACGTGCTGGCATTCCGCCTGCAGCAGCGCCCGGTGCGCATGGCCGCAGCCCTGACAACTCTGGCCGTGAGCTTCTTCTATCTGCTCGCTCAGATGGCAGGTGCCGGCGGACTCGTCGCACTGCTGCTGGGAATCACGGACAAGGTCGGCCAGTCTCTCGTCATCGCCGTGGTCGGTATCCTCATGATCTTCTATGTGTTGATCGGTGGAATGAAGGGCACGACCTGGGTTCAGATCGTCAAGGCTGTGCTGCTGATCGGCGGCGCATTCATCATGACCATCTGGGTTATGGCCCTGAACAACTTCGACTTCTCGGCTCTGCTCAACGCCGCCGTCGCCACGTCGATTACTGACCCCGCGAACGCCATCCTCGGCCCCGGACTAAAGTACAGCGCTAACCCGCTGGACTTCGTATCGCTGTCGATCGCCCTGGTGCTGGGTACCGCTGGTTTGCCTCACGTTCTGATGCGTTTCTACACGGTGCCCTCGGCCCGTGAGGCTCGCCGCAGTGTCGTGTGGGCGATCTGGTTGATCGGCATCTTCTACATCTTCACCCTGGTGTTGGGTTACGGTGCCGCCGCTCTGGTCGGACCCCAGACCATCCTCGACGCCCCTGGTGGCCAGAACTCGGCAGCACCGCTGCTGGCCTTGGCCCTCGGCGGACCCGTCCTCATGGGAATCATCTCGGCGGTCGCCTTCGCCACCATCCTCGCGGTGGTTGCGGGTCTGACCATCACGGCGGCGACCTCGTTCGCTCACGACGTGTACGCCAGCGTGATCAAGAACGGCAACGCCGACCCCGCAGCCGAGGTCAAGGTCGCACGCATCACCGTTGTGGTGATCGGCATCCTCGCCATCGTCGGCGGCATCGGCGTCAACGGCCAGAACATCGCGTTCCTCGTGGCGCTGGCGTTCGCGGTTGCCGCCTCGGCCAACCTTCCCACCATCGTCTACTCGCTCTTCTGGCACCGCTTTAACACTCGTGGCGCCGTGTGGAGCATGGTCGGCGGTCTGGTGTCGACGGTTGTGCTGATCGTCTGCTCGCCCGTTTTCTCGGGCAACGAGAAGGCAATCTTCCCCGACGCCAACTTTGCATGGTTCCTGCTGTCGAACCCCGGTATCGTCTCGATTCCGTTGGGCTTCCTGCTGGGCTGGCTGGGTTCGGTCACCTCGAAGAAGGCCGAAGACGCCGCCAAGGCAGCCGAGATGTATGTTCGCGCATACACCGGTCACGGTGCCGAGAAGGCATCCGAGCACTAATCAGGCAGTACGCGCCGAGGGCCCAGGGTTTTCCCTGGGCCCTCGGTCGTTTCGTGGGGGGGGCTAGCGGTTGTCGCTGCCCGCAATGCGCTGTGCCACGTATATCGGCACGAGACTGACGAGGATCATGACGACGGCGATGACAGCCACGATGGGTGCCTGGTTCGGCCGGAACATGTTGTCCATGATGAAGATCGGCAGGGTTTGAACTCCGGAGCCCGCGGTGAACGTGGTCACGATAATTTCGTCAAAACTCAGGGCGAATGCCAGCAGTCCACCCGCGAACAGGGCCGAGCGAATTTGCGGGAAAGTGACAAGCCGGAAGGTGGTCCACAGACCGGCACCGAGGTCGGCCGAGGCTTCTTCTAACGACGTTCCGGTGCGGCGCAGTCGGGCGATGACGTTGTTGAACACGGTAACCACGGCAAATGTGGCGTGGGCGATGATCAGAGTGAGCATGCCCAACTGCAGCCCCATCATGGTGCGGAACGCATTGTTCAGCGCGATACCCGTGACGATTCCGGGAAGGGCGATGGGCAGGACGACCAGCAGATTGACGGTGTTTTTGCCAAAGAAGTCGAATCGCTGCAGGGCGAACGACAGGGCAGTGCCCAACAACAACGCGATGGCGGTGGCGCCAAGTGCGACGGTCACGGATGCGGCAACCGCGTTCATCGCTCCCTCGCTCTGGAACGCGCGACCCCACCATTCGAGCGTGAAACCGGGCGGCGGCCACGATAGCGACTGGCTCGTCGAGAAAGAGTTCAGCACGACGATCAGCAGGGGGATGTAGATGAAAGCCAGAGTGCCCGCCGTGGCGGCAACGAGCATCGAGCGAGAGAGGCGTGTGAGTCTCATGGGTGCTCCTACAGGTTGTCCAGGGCGCCGGTGCGTCGCACCGCAGCGAGGTACACAAAAATGATGGTGATGGGGATCAGCGCCACCGCCGCGGCCAGCGGCAGGTTGTTGGCGGTTCCCACGTTCTGGTACACCAGCGTTCCCAGCATCTGGGTGGCGCCGCCGACGATCTTGACCGAGATGTAGTCGCCCAGTGTCAGCGAGAAACTGAAGATGGAACCGGCGACAATGCCCGGCACAATCATGGGGACGACGATGTGACGGAACGTGGTTCCGGTCTTTGCGCCCAGGTCGCTCGATGCCTCGAGGATCGAGTTGGGGACTCGGTCAAACGCGGTAAAGATGGGCAAAATCACAAACGGCAGCCACAAGTAGGCGAGGGTCAGAACGGTTCCCTCGAAGCCATAACCCGGGCCCGCGCCTCCGAAGAATGACATGACCGAGTCCAGGGGTCCGTCCTCGGACAGCACGCTGCGCCACGCGTATGCCTTGACAAGGTACGACGCCCACAACGGGGTCAAGATTGCAATTAGTAACCAGCGCTGAGCCCGTTGGGTCGCGACTTTGGCCATAAAGAACGCGATGGGAAGTGCAATGAGAATGTCGATGACGGTCACGAGCAAGGCCGCGCCCAGCGTTCGGACCGTGACGGCTTGATAGACGGCGCCGGTCAGAACAGTGATGATGTTGTCGAGCGACCAGTCGATCACGATCTCGCCGGTGAACGAATCAACGGTCCACAAGGCGGTGACCAACAGCGCGGCAAGGGCCGCGATGTACACCAACCCCAGCCAGAACAGCGGGGCGGACAGCAGTAACGCGAGGCGAACCTTGGCGTGACGGTACAGAAAGACGGAGCCCCGCCGGGCCACGGAATCGCGGGGTTGCGAAACCGTAGCCCGGTCGGGCAGGGACGGCTGAATCGTTGTCGTCACTGTGCTGCTCCTACTTTCTGAGGGCTAACTAGCCCTTGATTTCCTGCCATGCAGCGGTCCATGCTGCATAGTCGGTGCAGACGGCGTCGGTGCGACCGTCAACACATTCGGCAATCGGGGTGGTCCAGTACCAGATCTTCTCTGCGTATGCAGCGTCACCGGCGTGGAATGCGTCGCAGTCCTCGCGGTAGTTGCAGGCTTCCTGGCTGGAGGGTGCCTCACCGAAGTATCCCGTGGCCATTGCGTTGGTCTCGGGGTCGGCGATGTGGTCAAGCCACATGTAGGCACAGTTGGGGCTTGCGGCCTCGGATGCAACCATCCAGGTGTCCGACCAACCGGTGGCGCCTTCCTCGGGGAGGACGGCTTCGACGGGTGCGCCTTCGCCCTGGAGGACGTTGGTGATGACCTGCCATGAGGTTCCGATGACCGAGTCACCCGAGGTGAAGGCCTGAGCCTGCAGCAGGTAGTCCGACCAGTATTCGCCCACCATGCCGCGCTGGACCTTCAGCAGGTCGACGGCTGCAGCGAGCTGGGTTTCGTCGAGTGCGTAGGGGTTGGTGATTCCCAGTTCGGGCTTGGTCGACATCAGGTACAGCGCTGCGTCAGCGATGTAGATGGGGGAGTCATACGAGGTGATCTTGCCGGCATAGGGCGAGTCGGCTTCGAAGACAGCAGCCCACGAGGTGGGTGCGGGGTCGACAATGTCGGTGCGGTACTGCAGCAGGTTAGCGCCGTATCCGTGGGGGACACCGTAGGACTGGCCATCGACCGAGTTCCATTCCTTGTTCTTCAGGAAGTCAAAGATGCCGGCGTAGTTGGGGATCAGGTCGGTGTTGACCGGTGCAACGTCGCCCGATGCGATGAGACGCAGGGTTGCGTCGCCACTGGCGGCAACAACGTCGTATTCGCCAGTCTTCATGAGGTTGACGGCTTCGTCCGAGGTGCCGTAGGTCTTGACGGTCACTTCGCAGCCGGTTGCTTCTTCGAACGGGGTTACCCAGTCATATTCGGGGTAGGTGCTGCCGTCTTCGACGTAGCCGGGCCACGCGAGGATCGACACGGCGCCTTCGCCTTCGCCGAGCTCGGTGAGCATTGCTGCACCGTTCCCACCGGTTCCCGAGGTGCCACAGCCCGCGAGGACGACGATCGATGCGACCGCGAGTCCGGCGAGCCCTGCGCGGCGTGTGATTGCTGAACGCATTGCTTTCTCCTTCTGTTTGTTGGTGTTGCAGTTAGTGAAGCTCAACCAGGCTTGCGGCCTGGAAGTGTGCGGTGACGGCGTCGCCGCGGCGGTGTTGCACGCCGGCTTCGTCGTCATTGGGTTCGAGCACCGAAATGCGCTTGCCCGATTCGAGGTCCACCACGATGCGTGTGGACGCGCCGAGGAAGATGGTTTCCGCCACGACCCCATTCAGCGCGATGCTGCCGCGGGGCGCTTTTCCGGGTGCGGTGAGCAGAATTTTTTCGGGGCGAATCGAGCAGGCCCCGGTGCGGCCCAACAGCGCCGTTGCCTGTTCGGCGGTGAAGACATTCGAGGTGCCCACAAAGTTGGCGACGAATTCGCTGGTCGGGTTGCGGTACACCTCCTCGGCGGTTCCCAGCTGGACGATCTTGCCGTCGTTGAACACGGCGATGCGGTCGCTGAGGGTCAGGGCTTCTTCCTGATCGTGGGTGACAAAGATAAAGGTGATGCCCAATTTGCGCTGGATTTCTTTGAGTTCGACCTGCATCTGTTCGCGCAGTTTGAGGTCGAGTGCGCCCAGCGGTTCGTCGAGCAGCAGCACCTTGGGCTGCACCACGATTGCGCGGGCCAGGGCGACGCGTTGGCGTTGTCCGCCCGACAGTTGGCTGGGTTTGCGGTCGCCGTACCCACCCAGGCGCACCAAGTCGAGTGCGTCCGAGGCCTGTCGGGCGCGGTCGGCGGCCGAGACGCCGCGGACGCGCAATCCATAGGCGACGTTCTCCAAAACACTCATGTGGGGGAATAGCGCGTAATCCTGGAACACGGTGTTGACGTCACGGTCGAAGGGGGCAGAGGCGGTGACGTCTTTTCCGAAGAGTTCGACTGTTCCGCTGGTGGGTTGTTCGAACCCGGCGATCATGCGCAATACGGTGGTTTTGCCGGAACCCGAGGGGCCGAGCATGGAAAAGAATTCGCCTTCTCCCACTTCGAGGTCGACTCCGTCAACGGCCGTGACCGAACCAAAGCTCTTGGTCAATCCGGTCAGTCGAATCGCGGGGGTTGCACTCATGGGGGTCCTTTCGCACCGTTGCGTCTGTTTTAATCCTATGGAACTATATTTCTAATTCCAGTCCAGCGTGTTACGGTCAAATAACGAAATCGAAGGGGGTGCACGATGCCCAACACCATCAGAACGGCAAGTTCGCTGCGCACCGCGGTGTTTGCGCCCCTCGAATCCAGCGGCAAAGCCGAACAGGTGGAACGCCGCATCGCCGACGCAATTTCGCTGGGGTTGCTGAAACACGGCGAAAAACTGCCGAGCGAGGTCGAGATGGGACGGCTGTTGGGCGTTGCTCCGGTGACCTGTCGCGAGGCCCTGGAAAAACTCCGAGGCCGTGGACTCGTGGAAACCCGACGGGGGCGCGAAGGCGGAAGTTATGTGACCTACACCGGCACCTCGCGGTCCGCCGAACTGCACTCCAGGCTCACCACCATGTCCCGTGTGGACCTGCGCGACATCGGCACTGTATATGGTGCGATCGCGGGAACAGCGGCCGAAATGGCGGCTACCCGCGTCAGCGATGATGATGTGTATCAATTCAATCGGGCGTTCGAAGCCGCTGACTTCGGCACCGAATCCGGTGCCCGCCGCGCCTTGATGACATTCCGACTCGATGTCGCCGCCGCAAGCCACTCGCCCCGATTGGTCAACGAAGAAGTCGTTGCTCAAGCGGAATTTGGGCCGTTGCTGTGGTTGGGCCTCGAACACGACACCGAACGAACCCACACCCAGAAAGTCATCCGCGACACAATCCGCGCGTTGTCCGAGGCGGACGGCACACGTGCGCGCGGCCTGACGCTCGACCACATCGCGCACATGGTTGCGGTGTTGATCGACGAGAAAGTCAACCCACGAGAAGGAGCACGATGAAGACCCCAGAATCCGTAATCGCCCCCATCATCGAGGTGGGTGCGCGTATCAGCCAGTGGCGGTCGTTGATTGAATCCCGATTCGAGGCGTCGCCGTCGCTCACCGTCGCCGAGGTCGATGAACTCGTCGAAAGCCTCGTCGTCCCGGGGCTATCCGGTCATTCCATCGAAATCGGTGGCGGATTCGTGTGTTCGCCCGGGCTGCTGAGTGACCGCGAGTATCACCTGGCCTGGTGGCTGGGACGCGACAACACATTCGGTCTGAACGGTGCGGAACCCCGGGTGCGCATGCTGGATTCCGTCGAGGACCCCGCCGCAGAAAACTTCCGTGATTACACCACCCTGGAATGGTGGCGCATGCCGATTCACTCGGGCCGACACCACGTGACGGGGCCCTACGTCGACTACATGTGCACTGACGATTACACGGTCACCATCACCGAACCGGTTACGGCTGCCGGCCGCATCGTCGGCGTCGTGGGTGCAGATA
This sequence comes from uncultured Gulosibacter sp., assembly GCA_964599975.1. Taxonomy (GTDB): domain Bacteria; phylum Actinomycetota; class Actinomycetes; order Actinomycetales; family Microbacteriaceae; genus MWH-TA3. The sequence goes on along the minus strand of CAZRHP010000007.1, from coordinate 34,095 downwards.
TATATGTACGTGATCTCGAGGACACCTTGCTGGCCGAACTGTCGGCGTATTCGCCCGGTTCGACCCTCGTGAACACCGCGGGCCGCATCGTCGTTTCCGCTGATTCTCGCCACGCAACGGGCACGCTCATTCAGATCACGGGCCTCAAAGACGCGCTGAAAGAGATGTCGGACGGAGAGTCGCGCACGCTTCCCGGTGGGCAACGCGTGGAGCTGGTTTCGGGTTGGAATTTCGCCCTGATTTCCGACGGCGGCGCCTCGTAAATTCGACGTGCCGAGTTGCAACGTCAGGTCCGATGTGTATAGTCGTCACTCGTTGGCTGGTGTTGGGCAATAACGAAACGCCCACGCAATTGCGTGTACAGTCAGCGCTAGGTGTCCAACAAGGAGAACTGTGGTCGGGAAAAACAAACTGGTAATCGTCGAGTCGCCGGCAAAGGCAAAGACGATTGCCAAATATTTGGGCGACGGCTACCACGTGCTTGCATCGGTCGGTCACGTGCGTGACCTCGTACAGCCCAAGGAAGTTCCCGCTGACCTGAAGCCCACACACGGCACGTTTGGCGTCGACATCAACAACGGATTCGCGCCTCTTTATATTGATACGCCTCGCGCAAAATCGACGATTGCCGATCTGAAGAAAGCGCTGAAGGAATCGGACGAGCTGTTGCTCGCAACCGATGAGGACCGCGAAGGAGAATCCATCGCATGGCACCTCCTCGAAATTTTGAAGCCCAAAGTGCCCGTCAAGCGCATGGTGTTCCACGAAATCACCAAGGACGCTATCGCGGCAGCCGCAGCCAACCCACGCGACATCGATATGCCCATGGTGGATGCCCAAGAAACCCGGCGCATCCTGGACCGCCTGTTCGGATACCAGCTGTCACCCGTGCTGTGGAGCAAGGTGGGCAGCGGACTCAGCGCAGGCCGCGTGCAGTCCCCGGCACTGCGACTGATCGTGGACCGTGAACGTGAACGCCGCGCATTTGTGTCAGCCTCGTACTGGGATGTGGCCGCGACCGCTGTGACCGCAGCGTCCGAAACTTTCGCAGCCAAGGTCACCGCTCTGGACGGTGTGCGCACCGCTACCGGCCGTGACTTCGACGACAAGGGTGCGGTCCGCGCCTCGGTGACCGTGTTGTCCGAAGATTCCGCACGGGCTCTGGCCGCAGCGTTGGCCGAAACGTCCCTGACGGTGGCCGGTGTCGAATCCAAGCCCTACACGCGCCGTCCCGCAGCGCCGTTCACCACCTCGACCATGCAGCAGGAGGCCGGTCGCAAGTTGCGTCTTGGCGCTCGCGAAACCATGCGTGTGGCCCAGAGCCTGTACCAAAACGGTCACATTACCTATATGCGAACCGACTCGATCTCGCTGTCGGCTCAGGCCATCAGCGCCGCCCGCGCCCAGGCCGTGCAGCTGTACGGTGACGCATCCGTTCCCGCCAGCCCCCGCCAGTACGCCTCGAAGGTCAAGAACGCCCAGGAAGCGCACGAGGCCATTCGTCCCGCTGGTGACACCTTCAAGACCCCCGAACAGATGCGGTCCGTTTTGAATTCGGACGAAATGAAGCTGTACGACCTGATCTGGAAGCGCACTGTCGCCTCGCAGATGGTCGACGCCGTCGGTGAAACCGTGTCCGTCTCGTTGACCGCAAACCCCGCCGGATTTGGCACAACCACCCTGTCCGCCGCGGGCACCACGATCACGAACCGCGGCTTCCTCGCCGCATACGAAGAGGGCAATGACGACGCGGCCTCGGATGCCGACGACGACGTCAAGATTCCCGCGTTGACGGTGGGTCAAACCCTCAGCACCCGTGACGTCGAGGCCAAGGGCCACGACACGGCCCCGCCCGCCCGTTACACCGAGGCGAGCCTCGTTAAGGCGCTCGAGGAACGCGGAATTGGTCGACCCTCGACCTACGCGAGCATCATCGGGGTGCTGTTCGAACGTGGCTATGTGACCCGTCGAGGCACGGCTCTGGTTCCCGGTTGGACCGCGTTCGCCGTCACGACCCTGCTGGAAAACTACTATTCCGACTTTGTCGAATACGACTTCACCGCCGAACTGGAAAACGACCTCGACCGCATTTCGCGTGGCGAGCTGGATCGCAAGGATTACCTGCAGAACTGGTACTTCGGCGAGGGCGACCACAAGGGACTGGCCAATGCCTGTCCCGACTGGAAGGCCGACATCGATGCCCGTGCGATGAACACGTTCGACCTCGGCGAGGGCATCGTCGTGCGCAGCGGAAAGTTCGGGCCGTACCTCGAAATCCCGACCGACGACGGCGACAAGCGCAACGTGTCCGTGCCGGACGGCCTGGCGCCCGACGAACTAACGTTGGCCAAGGCCATCGAACTGCGCGATGCGCCCGCCCCCGGGTCGCGTGCGATCGGCATCAGCAACGACGGCGCGAACATGATTGTGGCCCGTGTCGGACGGTACGGCCCCTACATTCAGGAAGTGCCCGTCGACGCCGAGGTCATCACCGGCGACGAGCCCGTGTACACCTTGCCGGAATACGTGCCCTCGACCCGTGGCCGCGCCAAGGGGTCGGAACCCAAGCCGCGCACCGCGTCGCTGTTCAAGAGCATGGACCCCTCGACCGTTGACCTCGACACCACCATTCGGTTGTTCTCGTTGCCGCGCGTCGTCGGCGATGACCCCGAATCGGGCAAGCCTATTACCGCACAGAACGGCCCCTACGGTCCGTACCTGAAGCGCGGAACCGAGTCGCGTTCGTTGGAAACAGAGGAACAGATCTTCGACATCACGCTGGACGAGGCCCTGGTTCTGTACTCGCAGCCCAAGTTCGGTTCGCGATCGGCATCGTCCATCAAGGAATTCGACGCCGACCCCACGAGCGGCAAGCCCATCAAGCTGAAGAGCGGAAAGTTCGGCCCCTATGTGACCGACGGCGAGACCAATGCGACAATCCCCGCGGGTGAGGTGCCCGAGGAAGTGTCGTTCGACCGTGCCGTCGAATTGCTCGCCGACCGTCGTGCCAAGGGCCCCGCTCCCAAGCGCACGACCACCCGCAAGGTCAGCACGCGGAAGGCCAAGTAGTGACCGGAATCTTCATCACCCTCGAGGGTGGCGACGGTTCTGGCAAGAGCACACAGTCGCGACTCTTGGCCGAGTGGTGCGAACAACAGGGCCGCGAGGTCGTGTTTTCGCGTGAACCCGGTGGAACGCCTTTGGGTGAACAGCTGCGGGAAATCGTGTTGCACAGCACGGGGTACATGACCCCGCGCACCGAGGCCCTGCTGTATGCGGCCGATCGCGCCCAGAACATCGCCACCGTGGTTCGCCCCGCACTCGACCGCGGAGCCGTCGTCATTCAGGACCGCTACATCGATTCCTCGGTTGCATACCAAGGCGCGGGCCGGGTTTTGGGAGCGACCGAAATCCGCGACCTCTCGATGTGGGCGACCGAATCCCTCGTCCCCGACCTCACGGTCGTTCTGGACCTGGACCCCGCCGCGGGGCGCACCCGGCTCGATGCCTCGCGCACCCGGTATGACCGCCTCGAGGCCGAAAAGCTGGAATTCCACCAGCTGGTGCGCGGCGCGTATTTGCAGATGGCCGCGGACGAACCTCAGAGGTTCCTCGTCTTGGATGCCACACTGGCTCCGGCCGAATTGAACGCCGCAATCGTCGCGCGAATCGAATCCATGATGGGTCGCTGATCGTGACACGCAGCACGTTGTGGGACGAACTGGTCGGGCAGGACGAAGCCGTCGAGTTGATGTTTGAGGCCGCATCTCACGCCGAATCCCTGGCCCAGGGTTGGTTGATCACGGGCCCGGCGGGATCGGGTCGATCACTCGTGGCTCGGGCGTTTGCCGCCCAGTTGTTGGGCGATGGTGGCGACCAGGGTGCGGTCGATCGTCAGGTCGTGCACAACACGCACCCCGATTATTCGTCGCTCGCCACCGACCGTGTCGTGATCACCATTGACGAGGTTCGTCAGCTGGTGGAATCGTCGTACCGTTCGCCCACGGTTGCCCCATGGCGGGTCATCATCATCGAGGACGCCGACCGCATGGCGGAACGCACCTCTAACGTGTTGCTCAAGGCTCTGGAGGAACCCCCGCCACGCACAATCTGGATTCTGTGTGCACCGTCCGAGGCCGATGTCTTGCCGACGATTCGGTCGCGCGTGCGCAGCGTGCGGCTGCGTGTACCGACGGTGGAATCCATCGCCGGAATGTTGGTCGAACGCGATGGTGTCGACCCCGTGGTCGCCGAGCAGTCGGCTCGTCACGCGCAGTGCCACATCGGTATGGCGCGACGGCTGGCGCGCAGCCCCGAGGCTCGGGAGCGACGCAACACCAGTCTGCGATTGGTGCTCGACATCAATTCGGTGTCGCAGGCGGTCAACGCAGCGGCTTCAATCCTCGCGATTGCAACGGATGATGCCAAGGCCTACAACGAGTCACGCGACGAGGCTGAACGTGCCGAGATGCTGCGGTTGATGGGGCTTGAACCCGGCGCTCCCGTCCCGCCCGCACTGCGTTCGCAGCTGAAAACGTTGGAGGACAATCAGAAGCGACGTGCGACGCGCGCCTTGCGTGACGGAGTCGACCGCGTGTTCACCGACCTCGAATCGCTGTACCGCGACATTCTCGTCGTTGGCCTGGGCGGCGATGTGCCGCTGACGAATGCCGAACTTGCTCCCCAGATCGCGGAATGGGCGGACCGTCACCCCCGCGAACTGGCGATCACCGCGCTCGCCGCCATCGAGACCGCCCGCTCGCGCATCGACCGGAATGTGACCCCGCTGTTGTCACTCGAATCGTTCCTCATCGAGGCCAGCGGCCGGGTGCCGGCCCTCTAGCGCGCCCCAAGTCGGCGCCGGCCTCGTGCTAACATTGTGCGGTTGCCTGAAAAGGCTTCGCCGCCTTAGCTCAGTCGGTAGAGCGTCTCACTCGTAATGAGAAGGTCGCGGGTTCGATTCCCGCAGGCGGCCCCACTTATTCCGCTGGCGTGAACCGCATCGACACCGAGTTCATGCAGTACCGCATGCCCGTGGGGGTGCCGTAGCCGTCGGGAAAGATGTGGCCCAGGTGCCCGTCGCAGGTCGCACAGCGAACCTCGGTGCGCTGCATTCCGTGCGAGGTGTCCTTAATGAACCGAACAGCGTCGGGTCGGATTGACTCATAAAACGAGGGCCACCCGCACCCGCTGTCGAATTTGGTGGTCGAGTCGAACAGTTCTGCGCCACACCCGGCGCACGTAAAGGTTCCGCTGCGATGTTCGTCCAGCAGTTCGCCAGTGTACGGTCGTTCCGTGCCCGCGAGGCGCAACACTTGGTATCGGTCGGGCCCCAGCATTTCGCGCCATTCGGCATCAGTTCGTTGTACGGGGGCCGAATATTCTGTGTCCATACCCCCATTAAACTCGCGTTTATGGGTCATGTCGACAGCGATCACGCACGCCAATGGTGGCTGCGTTTCGTCGCGGGGGAGGGTTCCGAATCAGCCCTGTATTCCGACTGGGCTCGAGGTTTTGCCGCGGATGATGAACTGTGTGACATGCTCGCGGAACTGTTGCCCGCTCAACGCCAACCCGCGTTGGTGCTCGCCAGTGTTCGTTTTGCGGGGATTCCCGAGCGGCCGTTTGCCGAGGTTCGTGACCAAATCGTCGGTGACTGGCCTCGAATCGTGTCGATTGTCACCACACACGCCACCCAAACGAATGATCCGCGCCGCAGCTCGTTGGTGTTGGCGGGTCTGCAGCACGTTTTTGGCCCCATTGCCCTGATCGAGGTGGGATGTTCGGCGGGCTTCGGGCTCGTGCTCGACCGATACTCGTATCGCTGGATGGCTGCGGGCCGCACCCTCTCGGTCGATCCGGTCGAGGGGCCGTCCACTGTCGTTCTCGACTGCGCGGTGTCGGGCTGGGGGGCGAATCCGCCGCGGTTGCCGCAGGTTGTGTGGCGTGAAGGAATCGACCTCAATCCGCTCGATGTTCGGGTGGATGACGACGTGGCGTGGCTCGAAGCCTTGGTGTGGCCCGAGCAGGCCGATCGGTTGGCGTTGGTCCATGCCGCCAGCGATATCGTGCGCGCGAACCCACCCGTTGTGGTCCAAGGTGATGGCCTCGAAGAAATCCGAGGCGCGGTCGAACGTGCACGTCAGGCCGCACCCGGCGCCACCGTCGTTGTATCCTCGCCCGCCGTGTTGGTGTATCTCTCGCCCGAGCGTCGACGCGAATTTGTCGACCTGATGCACGAACTGGACGTCCGGTGGATTTCGGTCGATGGCACAACCGTTCACCCCGGCCTCGCGGAACGCGCGGCCGAGAGCGGTCTGACGGGCGACTTTGTCCTCACCGTCGACGGTAAACCCGTGGCCGCCGTCGACCCGTTGGGGCGGTCGATGACGGTGTTGGTTGCCCCTGGTCTGACCCCGCAACAGCTGGACCTGCTCGAATTCGAGCGCGCGCATTGGGGAGCCGAGCCTCGCAAAGAATCTCTTGTGCGTTCCGTATGGAATCTGGCGCTGGTGCGGTACTACCAAAAGGTCTACGGAATAATGGGTACCGAAGCGGCCCGCCGCTATGACCCCGTCCTGATCAAACACTTCGAGAGTGTTCGGGCGGCTCGGGGCCGTTCACGAATCGCCGAGGGGAGTTGATCGCATGACCGATAACGCACCGGACCGTTTTGACGCCGTCGACCAGGCCCCCGGTCGCGTGGGCGCGCATCGCGCGACGCCGACTCGCCGTCGCTGGGTTCCCTGGGTGTCCGTGGCGGGGTCGAGCGCGATTCTCGTCGTCGGTGCATTGGCCGTCACCTCGGTCATCGATGCACGATTGAATTTTGATATTCCCGTGATTGGCGTCACCCCCAGCCTTACGGTCACGGCGGCCGCTGCGGTCTCGCCCGGCTCGCTGTCCGCCGAGGAACTCGAACTTCTCACGATTACGGTCCTCAATGCCAACGGCACCGCGGGCATCGATGCCACCGCAGCGACAGCACTGCAGGACGCCGGCTGGCCCCTGGCCTCGTACGCTGATGCGGCCGAGAAATCGGGCCTGAGCGGGGTTATTTACGGCGATCCCGCCGACGAAGGTATTGCCCGAGGCATTGCCGACGAATTGGGAATCGAACCGATCACCAAATCCTCGCAGTACCCCGGTGCGCGGATTACCGTCATTCTCGGCGGCGACTTTACCCAGAAATAGCCCGCGCCGCGGTGTGCTCGTGACACTATGTAGTCACGAACAGAAGGGGGCGCAATGCGTCGGTCACTTATTACTCTTCCCGTGATTGCTGCACTGGTGATTGCCATGACGGGATGCTCGGCCGGAACTGCGCCCACGGCGTCGCCCAGTGAAACTCCCACGGCGTCGCCCACCCCCACCGAAGAGCCCAAGGAGTACGCACCCCTGACCGGTGTCGAGGTGGAACCGGGCAGCCTCGTACGCCCCGCTATGGCCGCCAAAATCGACAACCACGTCGATGCGCGCCCGCAGATTGGTTTGGACAAGACCGACATCGTGTTCGAGGAACTGGTCGAGGGCGGGCTGACCCGTTACGTCGCCGTCTGGCACTCGCAGCTGCCCAAGACCTATGGCCCCATCCGCTCGATTCGCCCCATGGACCCGGACATCGTGTCGCCGTTCGGCGGCATGATCACCTATTCGGGTGGCCAGCAGAAATTCATCACGATGATGCAGAACACCAACGTTCTCAACATCATCCACGGCCAGAGCGGCACTGCGGACACGATTTACCGCATTGATTCCAAGATCGCGCCGCACAACGTCGTGGTCAAGGCTCAGGTCGTAAACAAGCAGCACGCGGAACTCGCGGCTCCGATGCCGTCGTTCTCGTTTGCTGCCGCATTGGCCGAGGCCACCGCCGTGACCGACGGAACTGCCACCAAGGGCGCTGTCGTCACCTTTGATTCCCCGTCGACCCCGAAGTGGAAGTGGAGCGCCGAGAAGCAGGCGTGGGTCCGTTTCCAGACCGGCGGAGCAATTGATACTGACTTCAACGGCGTGCAGTTGCAGGCCACGAACGTGATCGTGCAGCGCGTCAAGGAATCCCACGAGTACGGATATGTCCCCCGCGCCAATGTCGTGGGTTACGGCACCGCCTGGATTTTCACGGGCGGCAAGTACATCGAAGCCAAGTGGGAGAAGAAGGACCGTGAATCCTTCACCACCTACACGATCAAGGCGACCGGCGAGGAAGTCACGTTGGCTCCGGGTAACACCTGGATTGAACTGATGCCGATCGAGGGCAACATCAAGATTCTGGCGCCCTAGCATCGCGTTACGCCAACTTGCACTCTCGGGCCACGAGTGCCAAAATTGGATTAGCACTCTCATACCGTGAGTGCCAAGTCTGAATCGTCCGGGAGGGACGCACAATCATGGCAAAACTCATTGCATTCGACGAAGAGGCCCGTCGTGGCCTCGAACGTGGCCTCAACATTCTGGCTGACGCCGTCAAGGTAACGCTCGGCCCGCGCGGTCGCAACGTCGTCCTCGAGCGTAAGTGGGGCGCACCCATCATCACCAACGATGGTGTCACCATCGCCAAGGAAATCGAGCTCGACGACCCGTTCGAAAAGATCGGCGCCGAACTGGTCAAGGAAGTTGCAAAGAAGACCGACGACGTCGCCGGTGACGGAACCACCACCTCGGTCGTTCTCGCCCAGGCCATCGTCAAGGAAGGTCTGCGCAACGTTGCCGCAGGCGCCGACCCCATCAGCCTCCGCCGTGGCATCGACAAGGCCGTTGCCGCACTGTGCGACCAGCTTCTGGCCAACGCCAAGGAAGTTGAAACCAAGGAAGAAATCGCATCGACCGCATCGATTTCCGCAGCTGACCCCGAAATCGGCGCACTGATCGCCGAGGCCATCGACCGCGTGGGCAAGGAAGGTGTCGTCACCGTCGAGGAATCGAACGCGTTCGGCACTACCTTGGACATCACCGAGGGTATGCGTTTTGACAAGGGTTTCCTGTCGGCGTACTTCATCACCGACACCGAGCGCATGGAAGCCGTGTTCGAGAACCCCTACGTGTTGATCGTCAACTCGAAGGTGTCGTCGATCAAGGACCTCCTGCCCGTCATCGAGCAGGTCGCCCAGACCGGCAAGCAGCTGTTGATCCTCGCCGAGGATGTCGACGGCGACGCGCTGACCACTCTGGTCGTCAACAAGATCCGTGGCATCTTCAAGTCGGCCGCTGTCAAGGCTCCCGGCTTTGGTGACCGCCGCAAGGCCATGCTGCAGGACATTGCGATCCTGACCGGCGCAACCGTCATCAGCGAAGAGCTGGGAATCAAGCTGGACAGCGTCACGCTGGACATGCTGGGCACCGCTCGCAAGATCGTCATCTCGAAGGACGACACCACGATCGTCGAGGGTGGTGGAACCGCCGAAGCCGTTGCCGGCCGCGTGGCTCAGATCCGCCAGGAGATCGAGAAGACCGACTCGGACTACGACCGCGAGAAGCTGCAGGAACGTCTGGCCAAGCTGGCCGGTGGCGTTGCTGTCATCAAGGCGGGTGCTGCTACCGAGGTTGAACTCAAGGAGCGCAAGCACCGCATCGAGGACGCAATCCGCAACGCGAAGGCAGCCGTCGAAGAGGGCATCGTCCCCGGTGGTGGTGTCGCTCTGATCCAGGCCGCCAAGGTTCTCGACACCCTCGAGCTCGTCGGTGACGAGGCAACCGCAGCGAACATCGTGCGCGTTGCTATCGAGGCTCCCCTCAAGCAGATCGCACTGAACGCTGGCCACGAGCCCGGCGTTGTCGTCGACCGCGTTGCCCACGCTCCCCTCGGACACGGCCTCAACGCCGCAACCGGTGTGTACGTGGACATGCTCGCATCGGGCATCAGCGACCCCGTCAAGGTGACCCGCTCGGCACTGATCAACGCAGCATCGATCGCCGGACTGTTCCTCACCACCGAGGCCGTCGTTGCCGACAAGCCCGAGCCCGTACAGGCTGCTCCTGCTGGTGACCCCACCGGCGGAATGGGCTTCTAGTCCTTACGAGGCAAAGGGGGTGGCGAGAGCCGCCCCCTTTGTTATTGCCCCAATAGCCGCAGGTTGGTGGTCTCGGTTTCCACATAGTGTGCGTGAATTCGAGTGAGGGCATCGCCGATTGCGCGCAGGCTTTCGTCCATCCGCAGGTGTGCGGAATTCCAGTCATCGATCAGCGTCCGAAACGCGGTGGCAGCGGGCCCGGACCAGCTGGCGTCTAGTGCGCCCAGCTGTGCCGTCAGCGCCCGAACATCGGTGCCGATGCGGTCGATCGTGCCATGAATGTGTTGTGATGCGGTCGTCAGCGCGTCGCTGTCGACATGAAAACTGGCCATCGGTGTTCCTCTCGTTTGCACGAGAATACGAGGCCCATCGTCGTCACACTCCCACGGAAACCGAGTCCGTGGATAACTGGCCGAAACCCTCGGGGTGTGGAAACTACAGCTCCCCGGCGTCGACGATTTCGTAACCGTAGCCCTGTTCGGTCAGGAAACGCTGACGGTTGTGAGCAAAGTCCTGTTCGACGGTGTCGCGCGCGACGACTGTGTAAAAGACCGCGCTGCGCGCATCAGACTTGGGGCGCAGGATGCGGCCGAGGCGCTGGGCCTCTTCCTGGCGCGAACCGAACGAACCCGAAATCTGGATCGCGACGGAGGCCTCGGGCAGGTCGATCGAAAAGTTTGCGACCTTGGACACCAGCAACACACGGATGGTGCCGTCGCGGAATTCCTGGTACAGCCGTTCACGTTCGTCCACCGGAGTTGCGCCCGTAATTGTGGGCAGGTCCAGCGACATCGAGACCTCGTCGATCTGGTCCAGATATTGGGCGATGACCAAGACCTGATCGTCGGGGTGCTGGGCAATCAGCCGGGAAATTACCCCCAGTTTTGCGGGACTGGTTGCCGCAATCCGGAACTTGCCGCGGTCATCGCCGATGGCATAGTCCATGCGTTCGTCGGGTTCGAGGGTCACGCGGACCTCGACGCATCGGGCCGGAGCGATGAAACCCTGTGCCTCGATGTCCTTCCAGGGCGCATCGAATCGCTTCGGGCCGATCAGGCTGAACACGTCGCCCTCCTTGCCGTCCTCGCGGACCAGGGTGGCGGTCAAGCCGAGTCGGCGACGGGCCTGCAGGTCCGCGGTGAGTTTGAATACGGGGGCGGGCAACAGGTGAACCTCGTCATAAATGATGAGGCCCCAGTCCATGGCGTCCAGCAACGGCAGGTGGGCCAAAACGCCACCGCGCTTGGCCGTGAGGATGTGGTACGTCGCGATGGTGACGGGTTTGATTTCCTTGCGTTCGCCCGAATATTCGCCGACCTCGTCCTCGGTCAGGGTTGTACGCGCGAGGATTTCGTCACGCCATTGACGGGCCGACACCGAGTTGGTGACGAGAATCAGCGTCGAGGCGCGCGCGGTGGTCAGTGCTCCGATGCCCACGACGGTCTTTCCCGCGCCACACGGCAACACGACAACACCGGCCCCGGACGCGCTGAATAGTTCCACGGCCTGGGTTTGGTAATCGCGCATAGTCCAGCCGGATTGCGGGTCCAACTGCACCTCGAGCGGTTGCCCTTCGGTGAATCCCGCAAAGTCCTCGGCAGGCCAGCCCAGGTTCAACAGTTCCTGTTTGATGCTGCCCCGTGCCCAAGCGCCGATTCGCACCGACAGTTCAGACACCCGTTCGCCGACAAATTCGACAATCTTCTTGTTGCTGATGATCTCGAGCAGGATCGCCGTGGTGTCGGCGGTCAACACCAATCCGTCCTCGTCACGTTCGATGCGGACGCGACCGTAACGGCCGACGGTATCCACGATGTCGGTGGCTACGCTCGTGGGAATCGGGAACTTGGAGAAGCGCTCCAGTGTGTCCACCATCTCCTGGCCCGTGTGACCGGCGGCGCGGGCGTTCCACAACCCCAGCCGCGTGATGCGATAGGTGTGCATGTGCTCGGGGGCGCGTTCCAGTTCGGCAAACACCGCCAACTCGTGGCGCGCATCGCGGGCATCGGGGTGTGCCACCTCGAGCAACACGGTCTTGTCGCTTTGGACGATCAATGGGCCATTCATGGTTACCCCTCTACCGTTGTCAGGTTGGTGATGGCGGAAATTGGAACGGTACGCTCGGCGTCGACAGTGACATCCAAGGCGCGCAAACGACCATTGGCGACACTGCGAGGTTCGACGACCATGTCGGTCAGCCCTGCGGGCATCTGCACGCTGATGGTGACCCGGGTTTTGGTGCGCAGCGCGAGCAACAGGGCGCGTTCCATGTGGCCGGCCCCAAGACCCGCGACCAGAAGCTGCTCGGCGTCCGCGTCGGTGAGGTCCTCCACCCGGTTGGGCACGACCACCGGGGCGGGGGCGGGCTCGACAAGGTGATACCCCGCGTCGATCAACAGGGATTCGAATCGGTCGATTCGGGCGGCGCACAGGACCGCCGTGTCGGACACCAACTGGCGGGGAACGCCATCGAATCGAGGGTCGTTCAGCACGGCGTTCGCCAGTTCGCGGGTGGAACAGTGCACGGTCACGCCCTCGCTACCGGCGGTCAGCGTCACAAAGCGCCCGTGGCGGTATGCGTCGGTGACGAACGATGTGATGGTCGCGGACAGGGGCACGAGCGAGACGGAGTCCAACATGGCCTGAACGCTGGCGGCATCGTCGCCGTGGGCGTACGAATAGTTCAACGCGGCGGTCGTCAACCGATATCGAGGCGCCAGACCGTGGGCTTCGGCGTGGGCCACGCGGTCGAGGATTCGCGCAACCTCGCTGGTCAACGGCCCCGGGGCGATGATGCTGAGGTCATCGAGTACATAGACCTGGGTCACGAGCGCGGGGAATTCGGCGGAGGCGAAGTCCGCGAGCGCGGAGTCGTTGTCGTCGAGGAACGCCAGACCGGTTGGCGTGATTCCACCGTCGCGGAAACCCAGAGCGTCGCAGCGGTCGACGAATTGCCGGGCCGAGGCCCAGCCGGTCGTTGTCCTGTCGGGGTAGGCCCAGTCGATCAGGGCGTCATCCAAGCGTCGGTTCTCGATGCACAGCGTGACGACGGAATGTGCCGCGGTGTTCCGTGTGACTCTGGTTGCGGCGAGGAATAAACCGGACAGATTGTCCCGCAGGCTGATTCCCAATTCGGTAGCACACAAGGTGCGGTTGATCACGCGAATGATTCCGCTGGCCAATGCCAGGTCGACGACAACAGCGGCCTGGGTGTCGTCCAGCGTCAGCCGTTCGGCCAGCATGGTGCGCTCGCCGCGCAGCAGGTTGCCGGACACCCCCGTTTTGACCGGTTCGTGTGCGGCCAGTTCGATCAAGTCGCGCAGTGCGACCACGGTCGCCAGGACATGCCCGGTGGGAACGTCTGCCGCGGGACAATCGGGCAGTGCGCCTCGATCGACGGACGCCGGCACGGCGTCCAGCACGGCGGGGAAGGGCTGACCGTCGGCGGCACAAAGGCCCACAAGGTGTAACCCGCGATGGTGACCGGCACCGCCTCGAAGCGATTCAATGTCGGGGGTGGACAGTCGGTCTACGGCGTGCTGTACCGATGGAGAGTCCAGCAAATGTTCGGCCAGGTCATACAGATCCGGGTACCGCACCGCCGTCACTGCCCGTTCGCGCAACAACAGCGAGAGTTCGGGCACGGTCATACCGCTCATCAACGAGGCCAGCTCATGTGCAGTAGACATCCGTCCAGAATATCGCGTCCAGCCCGCTACCCTTGAGTAGTAGTACGACACGAGGAGTAAAAATGCCCACCGGCAAGGTTAAGTTCTTTGACGAGGACAAAGGTTTTGGTTTCATCCAGGGCGATGACGGACAGGAAGTCTTCCTGCACGCCTCGGCCCTCGAGGCTGGCGCCACGGTTCAGCCGGGTGCTCGTGTCGAGTACGGAACTGTCGACGGCAAGCGCGGACCGCAGGCACATTCGGTGTCGGTAAAGTCCGACGCGCCCTCGGTGGTGCGTGCCCGTCGTCGTCCCGCCGACGACATGGCAGTCATCGTCGAGGACCTGGTCAAGTTGCTCGACAACGCCAGCAACGATCTGCGCAAGGGCCACTATCCCTCGTCGTCACACGGTCGCACGATTGCGGCCATGCTGCGCAAGGTCGCGGAAGCTTTTGATGCCTAATTCGCTGGAAATTGCGGCCCGCGAGGCCCTGAAAACTTTAGCCCCGGCAGGTTCTGTCGGCGAGGTTGTGGCCGTCGATTCGTCCGACGAGGTCACCACGTTCCGTTTCGCATCGCGAGTTAACGGCTATGCCGGCTGGGTGTGGGCGGTCAGCCTCGCCACGATCGATGGTGACGTCACGGTCATGGAGACCGAACTCGTTGCGGGCGAGGGAAGCCTGTTGTCGCCCGACTGGGTCCCGTGGTCGGAACGACTGAAGGAATACCGCGCTTCTTTGGTCGCGGGCGAGACCGCCGAGGTCGACGTCGATGCCGCGCAGGAAGCGCTCGATGCGGTGTTGGACACCCATCTCGATGTTGCTCTGGGGGAAGACGATGACGTCGACGATGAATCTGACGACGATGACGACGATGATTCCGACGACGAGGATGATTCCGAAGACGAAGACGAAGACGAAGACGAGGACGACGATTCGGACGACGATGACGACCTGACTGACCTCGTCGAATCCCGCTATGACGACACCGACGTGTTCGATGGTGTGGACGAGGCCGGTAGCGAGGATGACGAATACGGTGACGAATATCGCGTCATCGATGACGAACCCCGAGACTGATCACGAACGACGAAGGGGCCGAGCATCATGCTCGGCCCCTTCGTCGTGTGGCTTACAGGTGAGCGATGGCGTCATCGATCGACGCCAGCAGCTGCCGTACATCGTGCGGCTCGATCGCCGTGAACGTGGCAATGCGCAGCTGGTTCCGGCCCAACTTGCGGTAGGGGTCGATATCCACAACGCCGTTGGCGCGCAGTACGGTCGACACGGCCGATGCGTCGATGGTGTCATCGAAATCGATTGTGGCCACAACCTGCGAACGGTGAGCGGGGTTCGCGACGAACGGTGTCGCGTTGGGGTGCGCCTCGGCCCAGGCATAGATCAGGCCCGAGCTTTCGGCGGTGCGCTGGTGCGCCCACGCCAATCCGCCGGATTCCAGCATCCACTGAATCTGTGCGTCCAGCAGCAGCAGGGTGGCAACCGCCGGGGTGTTGAGCGTCTGATCCAGTCGAGAGTTCTCGATGGCGATGTTCAACGACAGGAATTCGGGGATGTACCGTCCGCTGTCGGCGATGCGGTTGACGCGCTCGATAGCGGCGGGGGACATGATCGCGAACCACAGGCCACCGTCGCTGGCGAAGTTCTTCTGGGGTGCGAAATAGTAGACGTCGGTCTGGGTGATGTCGATGTCGACACCGCCGGCGGCACTCGTGGCGTCGACGACACTCAAGGCTCCCGCCGGGCCTTGGCGTGTAACCGCGGCCATGGCGCCCGTCGATGTTTCGTTGTGGGGCCACGCGAACACGTCGGCGTCTTCGGTGCCGTCGAATTCGGACACGGTTCCCGCCTCACCCGAGCGCACAATGGGTGCTTCGAGCCACGGTGCCGAGGCGGCTTTGACGAACTTCGAACCGAATTCTCCAAAAGTCAGGTGGGCGCTGCGTCGTTCGATCAGCGAAAATGCTGCGGCATCCCAGAACGCTGTGGATCCGCCGTTACCCAGCACCACTTCGTAGCCTGCGGGCAGTCGGTACAGTTCAGCGAGTCCCGTGCGGATGCGTCCGACAAGTTCCCGGATCGGCTTCTGGCGGTGTGAGGTTCCCAAAAGCCCGGCGTGACGCATGAGGTGTTCCACCTGCTCGGGGCGGACCTTGGACGGGCCGCAGCCGAATCGTCCGTCAGTGGGCAGTAGTTCAGAGGGGATGCGGTAGCCGGTCATCACACAATTCTAAACAACCGCATGGGTGCTCGTTCGCGGTTAGGCTTGACATATCGCGAAGGGAGCATTGTGACCGATCTGATCGACACCATCGAAATGTATTTGCGCACCATCATCGACCTCGAAGAAGAGGGCATTGTTCCCATGCGCGCGCGAATCTCGGAGCGATTGGGCCACAGCGGCCCGACGGTGTCCCAGACGGTCTCGCGCATGGAACGTGACGGCTTAGTCACCCTCGACGATGACCGACACCTGTTGCTGACCGATGTCGGACGCGACAAGGCCGTGTCGGTTTTGCGCAAGCACCGTTTGGCCGAATGCTTGCTCGTGAACGTCCTCGCCTTGGACCCCGACCTGGTCCACGACGAGGCATGTCGCTGGGAACACGTCATGAGTGTGGACGTCGAACGTCGAATTTTTGAAACACTGGGTCGCCCCACCCACTCCCCGTTCGGCGGCCCGATTCCTGGGCTCGAGAAACTCGGCGGCGAGACCGCGGGAGCCTTCCTCGAGGGAGTGCAGTCGTTGCGTGCCGCCTTGGACACCGACGTGGTCGTCGACCGACTGGGCGAACCCATCCAGATGGATTATGACCTGTTCCGCCTGATCGTCCAGTCGGGAATTCTGCCCGGCACGACGGTGCGTGCCTCGCTGGTTGACACCGAAATTCGCGTCAGTGTTGACGGTGCACCCGCGTTAAATATCGACCTCGATGTGGCCAACCACATCTATGTAAAACCCCTGAATTACTAGAGTTTGTGGCCGCCTGAACCGGTAAAACCCATATTTCGGGTAAACTGGTGGGGTACCGAAGAGCAAACCAGCCCACCGGCACAACCGAGATGTCGTCCCAACGCCCATCGCAGCTCGGTTCACAAAACCACATCGATGGGAAGGGTGAAGCTCCCTGGACGCAGGAGGAATACTCTTGGCCAATGCTTTTTTCCGTCTGGGAAACCGAACGATGCGCGGCATCATTCGACGAAACCAGGCGATCGCCACATCAATCTCGCAGTCCTGTGCTGCCGTTGGTCGCGCCCTCAGTTTTAAACACGACAGCCCCGCACGTCGTGTTCTTGTCGTGACCGTCGCGTCCGCATTCGTCGGCGCTTTTGCGCTTCCCGGGTACGCGTTTGTCGAACACACTGAAAACACCGTCGACGACGGTCAGGTGGTCATCGCGTCTGCTTCCGACAGCGCGATCGAGCTCGCAAACTTCAAGATCACGTCGGCCGCGGCACTCGCCCGCCAAGGTTTCGCGGTGGAATACCCCACCTACACCGGGCCCTCGGTTGAGGACTTCCTGAAGAACCCCCCGCTGTCGGGCAAATTCAGTTCGGCCAAGGTCATGGAAGTCGCATATTCCTACCAAGGCGTGCCCTACCGTTTCGGTGGAGCATCGCCCGCGGGCTTCGACTGCTCGGGGTATGTCCAGTTCGTGTTCTCACAGTTTGGTGTGGCGTTGCCACACGGCGTGATGGCCCAGGCCGCGCTGGGAAAGCCAATCAAGGAATCCGACGCAGTGCCCGGCGACCTCGTCATCATGCCCGGACACAACGGTTTCTATGCGGGCAACGGCATGATTCTTGATGCGCCCCGCGCCGGAGGTGTTGTGGGTGTTCGCAAAATTTGGACCACCAACTACTACATCGTCCGCCTCGGAATTTAACGCGCCGTTCACCCAGTCAACCCCCGAGGGGCCTACTCTGGGATTGTGATCACACACGGTCGTACCGACAGGTTCGTGCCCGCGGGTCTCGTCACCTCATCCCGAGGCGACCGGCTCATACGGTCCACGAACAGCAACAGCGTGCAACCGCGCGCCTCGCACTCACAGCATCGCCCATTGGGCGGTGCTTTTTTTATGCCGTCGACACGCACCACTTCGGACCCCACGGCACGCAAATCCATGCGGGCATAAAGGAGCATTCATGCGCACACTCATTCTCAACGCCGGCTATGAACCCCTGGCCGTGGTCTCGGATCGACGGGCCATCGTGCTCGTAATGTCGGGCAAAGCCTCGGTTCTGGCCGGGGACGCGGGCCACCCGGTGTATGGCATTGCCACAACGTGGGAGCGTCCCTCGGTCATAATCCTCTCGCGGTACGTCCGCGTTCCCATGACCAAGGGCGTCCCCTTGACGCGTCGAGGCGTATTGCGCCGCGATGGATTCCGTTGCGCATACTGCAACGGCAGCGCCACCACCGTCGACCATGTGCAACCGAAATCTCGTGGCGGTGCCGACAGTTGGGACAACTTGGTGGCGGCGTGTGTGAAATGCAACAACGCCAAGGCGGACCGCACGTTGCGCGAAATCGGCTGGGATCTGCCATTCACGCCACGGCAACCGCACGGAACCGCATGGCTCGTCCGCGGCATGGAGCGTCCCGCCCCACAGTGGAGTGATTACCTCGCCGCCTAGTCGCAGCGCGCTCGCCGCCCGCGTGGTTGAATGGTGGCACTGGCCTCTGTAGCTCAATGGAAGAGCAGTTCCGTCCTAAGGAAAGGGTTGGGGGTTCGAGTCCCTCCAGGGGCACCGGTTGTCGGTCGCGTTATTCGGAAAAGTCTTGTACCCGTTTCCACGCGTCTCCTGCGGTCAGTTCAGGCTCCAATTGCAATGCCAGGAACGCGGCAGTCTGTGCGGCGTTCGCATTATGCGAGGTAAGAAACGCTCTGAGTGAAACTTCAGGCATGCGCACCACTTCGCACTGCTCACTCATGTACAGGGGCGCATTGGGGTGCTTGCATACAAACACATAATCTTCTGGAAACTCTTCCACGATACGAATCAGCAGCTCAGCAGGGACGTCGCGGTTGATCAGGAGCAGACTTTGCCGGACGTTTTCGTCGGGGTCCTGTGCAAGCCGTTCCAGAACTTCTGCAGGGAGTCGAGGGAAGGTGCAAACCTCAGCGCGAAGCTGTGGCGTCCCGTCCTCGATCAGGTCAAGTAATTTATTAACGTCGTGCGGCTCCGGCGGTCGGGGGGATGGAGCTTCAGGGGCAAAATACCCCAAGCTTATGACGGCTTTCTTCACCATCTGCAGGTGGTTGGGGAGGCATTTGCGCACGTCCCGATCAGGGTTTTATATTGTGCCGTCACATACTTGCCCGCGATAGGCGTTGTGAGAGAGATGCCGAACGAGAAATTGTTTCCGACTAGATGCAATGGTTGTTGAATGAATCGTTCCGTGCTTCCTGTGCTTAAAACAGCAGTCGCGCTGCCGTTTGCATAACCGTTTCGGAAACTTGCAATTTTGGTTGTGATACTTCCGATGGAACCGGTTTGGTTCAGGGGATAGTCAACCTTCACGTTGTATTTGGATGCGCTCGAGCCAGGGTCAATAATTATGCGAATTGTTTTCCGGTCAGTGTCCCAGCAGGAAAATAAATTGCAGTCCGTTTTATGAACACTTGTATTGAGGTACCAGGTCAGATTGTCTGCCCCTGCATAACCCAAAATCACCCCAGCCGGGCCGCTCAAGGTTGCGCGTAGAACGGGTGTCGTGCTTGAACTGCCCACATGTGTGCCGTTGGAGTTGAGCACTGACGTGATGTGATCAAGCTCGACAACTTGAGCTGCTGCGGATGTTGTGTCCAGCCCGGGGTATTCGACGATGGCGCCTGCAGACGCCGCTTCGGACATGGCCTCTAATACCTCCAGAACATCAGACGGATTGTTCGATTCTGTTGCGCGAGTTGCAATCTGGAGCGCTGATTCCCCCTCAAAGTGGAAGAACGTAATTACTGGGTCATTCTCATCAGCAATCGCTGCATCGGAAGTGAGTGTCGAAAAAATAAGAAGAACAGCTGCGGTGAATACTTGAACAGGTCTGTACCTGCGAAACATGTTGGGTGACATCACATCACAGAGATTACGATTTAACGCAATTAATTGTCAAGAGTGCTTGCTGGGGCTGGCCTCTGTAGCTCAATGGAAGAGCAGTTCCGCCCTAAGGAAAGGGTTGGGGGTTCGAGTCCCTCCAGGGGCACCGGTTGTCGGTCGCGCCTCCAGTAAATTCTTAGGTTTTCGGGTTAACCTGAACCAATGTGGGGCTTCGGAAAATCAGGCAATAACGGCGACGACACCAAGCGTGTGATTCCCGTCACCATCGACCCCGTTGCGATCAGCAGCGGTGATCTGGATTCCCCCGCTATCGATATCGCCGAACCCATCCGGGCTGAGTGGCGCGAAGAACTTGCCGCCATTGGCGGGGTCAATCCGTTGCTGCATTTTCCGCGCGACACCGCGATCGAGTTCAGTGTCGGCCATCCCGGTGGGCTCGCCCAACTATTTGCGGGTTCACCGACACTGTTGCGCACCCTGGTTCGCGACGATGTTGCGTTGAACCGTGCGCGTCACAATGCGATCCGAATCAACGACAAGGGCATCGAGCTGCAGGCCGCACGCGGCATCGACTCGGTGTATTTGGCGGTCGGTCTGGTCACGTGGAGCGCGGGCGACACCGAATATTGTGCCCCCATGTTGGTGCGTCCGGTGCGGTTGCGTCGACGCGCAGACGATATTGAAATTACGTTGCAGGGGGGGTTGCGCCTCAACCCCGCCTTGGCTCGGGAACTGTTCAGCCAGTTCGGTATCGGGCTCGACGAGTCCACGTTTGTGGCCTTGACCGATGACAACGGGTCGTTCCGGCCCAATGGGGCATTGGACCGACTGCAGGGGCTGATCGCGCATATCCCTGGCGCTCATGTTGTTCCTGCGTTGGCGATCGCTAACCTGTCGGACGTTGCCGCCGACATGGTGAGTGCCTCGGCGAACCTGTCCCACCCGATTTTGGATGCCGTCGCAGGGAACCCCAACGCCCTGTATCTGGTGACGGAAAGCAATGCCGCGATCGACCCGGGTGACCCCGATACGCGGCCGCTGGATTCCGACACCCTGGTGTTGGACGCTGATTCCGAACAGGAACTGATTGTCGCGCACATTGTCGCGGGCAATTCGATTGTGGTGGGCACCCCGTCCGGTTCGGGTGCCACACAAACCATTGTCAATTCTGTGGCCGAGCTGGTACGCACCGGCAAGAGCGTTCTGGTTGTGGGGTCGCGGCGCTCACGTCTGGACTCAATTCGCCGCCGTCTGCGTTCGCTGGGTCTCGATGGGCTCGCCGTGGCGCCTCGCAGCCTTCGCGGCGACCTGATTCGCGCAATTTCACGCAACGAGACCGCGGTCGCGCCACAGAGCGACGAAATCGCGGCAGCGTTGACCCGCATGCGCGGTGTGCTGCGTGATTACCGAGGTGCACTATCGACCGTCGACACTCGGTGCGATGCCAGCGTGGTTGACGCGATTCGTGAACTGGCCCGGCTCTCTGTTCCCGGTGGACCCGAGACCAATGTCAGCCTCCCCGTCGAAGCGGTGACGGCGCTCGCAGGTCAGCTCGACAAGGCCGCCGAGGCTCTGGTCACCGCGGCAAATCTGGGCGAATTCCGTTATGGACCGGATGATTCACCCTGGTACGCCGCACAATTCACCAACGGCGATGACGCAATTGCCGCCCAGAACCGTGCGCGCGCCTTGCACGATTCTGAACTGGCCCGCCTGACATCCGCAGCCGAATCCGTGCTGTCGCAATCGTCATTGGGAATGGCCGATACAGTCGCCGGTATCACGGAACGTGAAAACCTGCTCGAGGGTGTGCGCGAAACCTTGGACCGTTTCAGCCCCGAAATCTTTGACCGCCCACTCGCCGACCTGGTTGCTGCGCACGACCCTGACCAGCGCCACAGCGGGGTTCCCGCCATTCAACGCCGACGTTTGAAAAAACTGGCGAAAGAATTCACGCGACCCGGCGCGGTTATCGCCGACATGCACGAGGCATTGGCCAAGGCCAGTGCGCAGCGCATCGAATGGGAAAACCGTGTGCCCACCGGCGAGCGACCTTCGGTTCCGATGGGGATCGTGGAACTGTCCGCCGCGGTGGACACGGTGACGCGTCACATTGCCGTACTCGACAACGCGCTGGGCACCGACATGCGGTCGATGCCGCTGGCCGAGTTGGCCGCTCTCGTCGCTGCACTGTCCGAGGACAGCGAAGTTTTGGGGACCCTGCACGAACGCAGCGAAGTGTCCCGATCCCTGCGCGAATGGGGCCTCGGTGACCTGATTGTCGATTTGGCCAACCGTCACATTGACGACAGCGGTGTGCGTGCCGAACTGGAATTGGCCTGGTGGCGTGGGGTTCTCGAGATGTTGATCGCCGACCGCCAGCAGCTGCTGGGGGCGGACGCGCGAATTCTGGACCGACTGGAAAATGATTTCCGAACCATTGATGCCGCTCATGTTGCCGGCAACTCACAGCGACTCGCCGCTTCACTGTCCGCCGACTGGAAGTCCGCGGTGGTGGATTATCCCGACCAGGCGCACGCACTGAAGGCCATGCTGAAGGACGGAACCGTGAGTTCGCGGTCGCTGTGGGAGCACAGCCCTCAGCTGTCGCGCACAGTCGCGCCGGTGTGGGCTATTTCGCCCTACGAGGTTGCCGCTCTGGACCCCCGTCAGCGTTGGGACGTCGTCGTTCTTGTCGACGCGGGTGCAATCACGGTGGCCGAGGCCGCGCCCTCGATCGCGCGTGGCACACAGGTCGTGGCGTTCGGTGACCCCATCACCGACCACCCGGTCGGTTTCACCATTACACCCGACGATGCCAGCCATCGCACTGTGGGGTCGATCTCGATTCTGTCGCGACTCGCGGATTATCTGCCCACGCACGCGCTGACTCAGTCGTATCGCACCCTGGGCAACGACCTGGCGGCCAGTATCAACCTCCACCTGTATTCGGGCGGGGTTCGCAGCTGGACCCTCGCCGCCAGTGCGCTGGGCGTCGAAGGCATCGCCATCGAAAACGTCCACGGCACGCGCATGCCCGACGAGGTCACCGGCCGAGTTGAAGCACCCGATTCCGAAGTCATTGCCGTGGTGCGCCGTGTGCTCGAACACGCTCGCCACCACCCCACAGAGTCCTTGATGGTCATCAGCCCATCGCCGGTGCATGTTTCGCGAATTCATGATGCCGTCCTTGCGGCAATCCCCGTGAACCGCGACCTGCAGGAATTCCTCGCCAATTCCGACATCGAACCCTTTGTGGTGCTGACCCTCGATCAGGCCTCGGCAGTAACCCGCGATCGCGTAATTGTGTCGCTGGGATACGGCAAGACCCCGCACGGTCGCATCCTGTCGGACCTCGGGCCCTTGGCCACGGCGGACGGTGAACGACTTGTCGCCGTCGCGGTCACTCGGGCGCACTCGCACCTGCGAGTCATCACCAGCCTGTCACCCAGCGACCTGACCATCGACCGCATGGCCCCCGGCCCTCGCATGCTGGGCCGATTCATCGACGACACACTTGCGTACACGCCGCCGACCGCTGCGTCGAACCCGCTGCTCGAGGACCTGGGTGCGCGCCTCGAATCGCGCGGTGTCAGCCTGCTGCCCGCAACCGCCAACATTCCGCTCGCCGCTGTTCGTGGCCGCCGGACCGTCGCCATCGATATCGACGACGCCCTGGTGGGCATGAGCCTTCGTGGCGGTATTCGAATTCGTCCCGCCACGCTGTCGCGTTTCGGGTGGGATTACATTCGAGTCCACACGCTGGAGCTGTTCATGAATCCTGACGCGGTGGCCGATCGAATCCTGGCGATGCTCGATGAATGAGGCCCAGCCGGCCGCGAAAAAGCCCCGCCGCGCCACAACGCCACCGCCTCCGGGCAGTGACCCCAATCCCGCGCCGGAACCGGACCGCCACACGCTGACGGAAAACGACGAGCGCCTGAAACAGGAAAAGCCGCCGCACTATTAGACGGTAATCACCCGAGTGGGGGTCACCACATGGGTGGTGCCGCGGTCGTGAGATTCGACGGGAATGTCGGCGCGAACCTCGTCATCAAACACCACGGCGATGACGGGTGTTCCGGGGTCGACGGTCGCGAGGTAACGGTCGTAATACCCTTTGCCCCACCCCAGACGATTTCCCCGAGTGTCCGCCGCGGCGGCGGGAATCAGTATCAGGTCGGGATGTTGAGTCGCGGTGGTCAGCACTCGGGGGACAGGCATGCCTTCGGCGTCAGCGCCGGGGTTGTGCAGTGCTTCGGTTGTCAGGTCATGCCAGGTCATGGCGCCCTCCCCGTGTGACACGGGAACAATCACACGGACACCGGCCGCCAGCACGCGTTCGAGTGCGGGTGCGATGGGAGGCTCGGAATCGAGGGGCAAAAACGCCGCGATACAGGACGGGCCGATTCCGCCGATCACGGTAGCCAGAGTGTCCTCGAGCCCTGCCGTCAAGCCGTGACGAACCTCGGGAGTGCGGGCGGAACGGGACACGCGCACCTGTGCGCGAATCGCGCGCTTCGCTGCCGAGATGTCCACGTTCCTATCCTAGGCAGGCCCGTAACGGTACTCTGGGGGAATGACACATCGTTTGACGAAGGCCGTGATTCCGGCTGCAGGTCTGGGCACCCGATTCCTCCCCGCTACCAAGGCGATGCCGAAGGAAATGCTGCCCGTCGTCGACAAGCCCGCCATTCAGTATGTGGTGGAAGAAGCCGTGCGTGCGGGACTGCATGATGTGCTCATGATCACGGGGCGCAACAAGAACACCCTCGAGAACCACTTCGACCAGGTGCCCGAGCTACAGCACATCCTCGAGATGAAGGGCGACCAGAAAAAGCTCGCCGCCGTCGAATTTTCGAACATGCTTGCCGACATGCATTATGTGCGCCAAGGCGAACCCAAGGGTCTCGGTCACGCGGTGTTGCGGTCACGCCAGCACGTCGGCAAGGAGCCCTTCGCGGTGTTGCTGGGTGACGACATCATCGACGAGCGTGACGTCCTGTTGGATACGATGATCGCCGCGTCCGAAAAATTCGGTGCCACAATCATCGCGCTGATGGAAGTGCCGCGTCACATGACCGACCACTACGGAATTGCCACGGTCGAGGCCACCGAACACGACTCGATCGTCAAGGTCACCGATTTGGTGGAAAAGCCAGACCCCTCCGAAGCCCCTTCGACCCTCGCCGTCATCGGCCGTTACGTGCTGCAACCCGAGGTCTATGACGTACTCGAGAACACCGCGCCGGGCAAGGGCGGAGAAATCCAGCTCACCGACGCCCTGCGTCACATGGCAGTGGAAAACATTGCGGGGGGCGTCTACGGTGTGATTTTCCGCGGCCGTCGTTACGACACCGGTGACAAGCTGGACTACATCAAGGCGATTGTGCGCCTGGCCCTCGCCCGTGGCGACCTGGGTCAAGACCTGCACGACTGGCTCGAAGACCCCATCAACCGCGCGGTCTGATGCTCGACGTTAACGTCGAGTGCAACGGGATTCGAGTCCGCACCATCCGTCGCCGCGACGCGGCGCACCTCGATCGCGAACTGCACGACAATCGCGCCTGGCTCGTGAAATGGGAAGCCACGCTGCCCGGTAACACGACCCCGCCGCCGATCCGTGACACTTTGCGCACGCTGCGGGCCATGGCGCGACGCAACCTCGTCGTTCCCTGCGTCATCGAATTTGAGGGTCGCGTCGTGGGGCAGATCACGGTATCGGGACTGTCTTTTGGTTCGCTGTCGTCGGGGACTATCGGCTATTGGGTTTCCGAGTCCGTGGCGGGCAAGGGCATTACCCCCACCGCCGTCGCGATGCTGAGTGACTGGTGCTTCACGCAGTTGGGCTTGCACCGTATCGACATCGCATTACGTCCCGAAAATCACGCCTCGTACCGTGTCGTCCAAAAACTGGGCTTTCGATACGAGGGGCTTCGACGCAACTACATTCACATTGACGGGGCATGGCGTGACCACGTCGCGTTTGCGGTCACCGCGGACGAGGTGGGATTCAACGGGGTCCTGAACCGATTCCTGAGGGGCCGCGCCAACGAGCGCTTGGCCGATATTCCCGAGGTCGACCGGGTAGCGCTGCGAACTCCTGTCGCCCGCGGGTAGGACACACCGCACGCGTTCCCCGCGTCGGGCCGCGCGGTTGGATACCTTTTTATTTATGACAACTGGCGGAATGGGTTCGACGATTATGCTCGTCCTCGCCGCCGTGTTGTGGTTCTTCTATCTCGTGCCCAGCCTTCGACGTAAACGCGAATACGAGGCGACCGAGCGCAACGCGACCCGATTGGCGCAAACCCTGCGGGTGTTGTCGCAAACCGTCGAGACGCCGCACGAGGTCGTCGCCGATCTGTCTTCGCGGGAAGTCCGTGCCCGTCGCCAAGAATTGCAGCGCATGGAACGCGAACGAGAACTGCGCGCGCGGTCGAGCGTTCGCGGCTATGACGTGGGTCTGGCCTCGCGCCGACGTCGCACCAAACTGATGTCCACGGGACTGGGTTTTGTCTCTGCGGTCACGGGAATCACTCTTGCTGTCCTGGGTCTCTGGGTGGGAGTCGTCGTCGCGGCGCTGTGTTTCGGTCTCGCGGTCGCCGCTCTGGTCGCGCTCAACTCCACGGCGCAGAGTGTCGCCCCCGCACCGGCCGATAGCCAGTGGGAGCAGTTTGTGGACGAAACCGGTCGGTGGACTCCTCGGCGCGTGCCCGCCGTACGAACCGCAGCAGAGCGCCAGCCTGCTGGTGCCGGGCTGGTGTTAACCCCCGAGGTCGAGGTGCAGGTGGCCGCCAAGGCCCAGGCCCAGGCGTTGGCTCGTCAGGCCGTCGCACGCGCCGAGGCGCAGGCCGTCGCCGCCCAGGCCGCCCAGACCGCACCGTCGGGACAGCCCGCTGCGTCAGCGCAGGCCGCCGCGCCCATTAACCCCGCGCTCGTTGACGACCGGTTCGCGGCCGTCCGGGACACCGACGATTCCCGAACCACCGACACGGTTCTCGATATTTCCGCGGCTCTGCGTGCCCGTCGCAGTTCCTAACCCGAGGAGTCCCATGCGTATTGCACTTGCCAGTGACCATGCTGGTCGATCGTTGAAGCTCGAAATTGCGGCCCAGTTGGTGGCCGCGGGACACGAGATCATCGATTTTGGTGCCGACACGGATGACCCCGCCGACCTGCCCGACCACGTGTACCCCGCCTCGCTGGCGGTATCGCGGGGCGAGGTCGACCGCGGAATCTTTGTGGACGGCGTCGGGTACGGCAGTGCCATGATCGCCAACAAGGTGCCCGGAGTTTTCGCCGCCGTGTGCCAGGACTCCTTCTGTGCCGAGCTCGCTCGGTCGCACTCCGACACCAACGTGCTGTGCCTGGGCGGCAAGATCATCGGTTCGGCGATTGCCCTCGAAATCGTCCGGGTCTGGATGTCGACCGAGTGGTTGGGCGAATCAGAGCCCAAGTACGCGCGGCGGGTCCAGAAGGTCGTCGACATCGACGCCCGTCACGTCGCGCACTAAACGGCCTGACAGACCGAGGGGCAGCGCATCGAATGATGCAGCGCCCCGGGTAAGTGTCGTTCCGTGTGTTAGAGCCGTGAGTTAGAACCGTGAACGAATGGCCCACAGGTCGGGGAACACGGGGTGGAACAGAGTCGAGGACAGGTAACCCACGCCCGACGATCCACCGGTTCCGACCTTGCGGCCGATCGTGCGTTCGACCATCTTGACGTGACGGTAACGCCATTCCTGCAGTCCCTCGTCGATGTCGACGAGGGATTCGCAGACAAGTCCTGCCTCGGCATCGGTGCGGTGGACCAACAGAAGGACCTCCTGCACCGCCTCGTCGCCCGCATAGGGGGTGCTGATGTCACGGGACATGACCGCGGTGGGCATGGCGTGACCGCGTGTTTCCAAATAGCGCAGGGTTGAGTCCCACAGCGAGGGGCGCGACATGGCGGCCTCGACGCGGGCACGGGCGGGCGAACCGGGCACGAGGTGCTCGCTCATGCCCATTCCCGTTCCCGATGCGGCGCCGGCACCCGCGTGGTCGCGACGGCCCAGCACCGCCTCGAGTTCACGGAACTGCGCCGACTGGAATCCGCTGCCCGAGGTCAGGCGGTCGCGGAACGAGTTGTACTGCAACGGCGTCATCGTTTCGAGGATGTCGAGCTGGCTGACGCAGACCTTGAGGATGGTGCGGATTCGACCCAGAGTGGCGAGGGACGCAAAGCTGTTGCCCGCCTCGAGAGTGCGCTGTGCGGCGGTCATCTCGTGCAGAATCTGCTTGAACCACAGTTCATACACCTGGTGAATCGCGATGAACAGCGGTTCGTCGTGCTCGTCGGACTGCGGGTGGTTGAGCGACAGGAGTTCGTCGATCTTGAGGTATTCGGTATAGGTGAGTGCGGCCTGATTCATGTAACGCGGCTTCCGTTGTCGGTGATGGTGAGGTAGGCGCCGCTCTGGACGAGGTCGCGAAGTCGGGCAAAACCGTCCCACACTTCGCAATAAGAGGTCGGCAACGGTGACATCGCGAGGCGGATGCCATCGGGCATGCGGAAGTCGGGCACAACATTCGAGATGGTGCGCATCGCTGCCGCAATCTTGTGGGCGTCGGCGTGGTGCAGGGTGATGTGCCCGCCGCGCCAGGTGGCGTCGCGCGGAGTTCCCAAACGGAAGCCCAGCGGCGCGAGCCACGCGTCAAAAAGTTGAATCATCAGTTCGGTTCCCAGGGCTGCCTTGGCCTCGATGGCGTCGATTCCCGCCTCGGCGATCATGTCGAACGCGACCTTCACCGAACGCAATCCGATGATCGAAGGCGAGGCAATCTGGAACCGGCGAATGGTGTCGGCGGGCTCGAAGTCGGGACCCATTGCGAACTGATTGCCCTGTGCGAACCAGCCCTGAATCGGCACCTGCAGCGAGTTCTGCAGTTCCTTACGCACGAACAACCAGGCGGGCGAACCGGGGCCACTGTTGCCGTACTTATAGGTGCATCCCACCGCGAGGTCGACACCGTTGGCGTCGAAGTCGAGGTTGATGGAACCGACGGCGTGAGCGCAGTCCCAGACGACGAGGATCCCGCGCGAGCGCGCGAGCTCGGTGATGGCCTTGATATCGGGGCGCGATCCGCTGCGGTAGTGAATCGCCTGCAGTGTCAGTACGGCCACGTCTTCGGTTAAATACGGTTCGATGGCGTCCACCGAGATGCGCTCGGTGTCGTGTTCGACGGTGACGGCTCCGGGTCCTCCCGTTCCGTCATTGTCGAGCGTGACGACGGTCAGACCGTGTTGACGGGCCAGGCCCTGCACGATGTAGCGGTCGGTGGGGAAGTTCGAGGCATCGACGACGATGGTCTTGCGCGTCGGGTTCGCGGCGATGACGGCACCGAGCAATTGGAAGAGGTTGGTGCTCGTGGTGTCGCACACGAGGGTCTGGCCGGGGCCGGTTCCCAACGAGGCGGCGGCGAGAGCGTCGCCGGTGACCTGGGCTTCGTCGATCCAGTGGCTCCAGCCGTCCACCAGCTGCGACGACCATTCGTCGGTCAGGAACGAGTTGATGGCCGTGATGGTGTCCTGGGGGGTGCGGCCCAACGAGTTTCCGTCGAGGTAGCACATGTCCGGGTCGGCGATCACGAATCGTCCCTTGAAATGCGCCAGGGTGTCGGCCTGGTCCAGCAGTTCGGCGGTGCTGCGGTCGGTCGCGATTCCGGGAAGCAATGGAGCGGTCATTTTCGCCTCTTTCGTTTTAGGTCCCACGTCACACTACTTGACGAGGCGCGTCCAATGTCAGTGCTCACGTGAGCAATTTCTGGCCTCGCTAGACTTTCGGTGTGAGCGGAAAAAACGTTGTCGTCGTCGGGCTGGGCTATGTGGGCCTGTCCCTCGCCGTGCTGCTGGCCCGCCACAACTCGGTGACCGCAGTGGACCTGTCGACCGGCCGCGTCGACGCCGTCAACAACAGGGTGTCGCCCATCGACGACGAGGGTGTCAGCCGTTTCCTCGCGCACGAAACTCTTGACCTGCGTGCGACCACCGATGCCGCAGGGGCCTTTGTCGCCGCCGATGTGGTCATCGTCGCCACGCCCACGAATTACGACCCCGAACGCAACAGCTTTGACACGTCGAGTGTCGAGTCGGTTATCCGTGAGGTGACCGAGCACAACCCCACTGCCCTCATCGTGGTGAAGTCCACGGTCCCGGTCGGGTTCACGGACAGGGTTCGCACCGAGTTCGGCATCGATTCCGTGGTGTTCTCGCCCGAATTCCTGCGCGAAGGTTCGGCGCTGTACGACAACCTTCACCCCTCGCGCATCGTTGTGGGCGAACGCAGCGACCGTGCCGCCGAATTTGCCGGCCTGTTGGTCGCCGGTGCGGAATCGCACAACATTCCCATCGTGCTGACCGGTTCGACCGAGGCCGAGGCCATCAAACTGTTCGCCAATACCTATCTTGCGACGCGTGTGGCGTTTTTCAACGAGCTCGACACCTTTGCGATCAGCCAGGGGCTCGATGCGCGCGAGATCATCGAGGGCGTCAGCCTCGACCCGCGGATCGGCGAGGGCTACAACAATCCCTCCTTCGGCTACGGCGGATACTGCCTGCCCAAGGACACGAAGCAGCTGATGGCCAACTACCGTGAGATCCCGCAGAGCATGATTCGTGCCACCGTGGAATCCAACGAGCTGCGCAAGGATTTCATCGCCGCCGATATCGCGCGCCTCGGACATCGTCGTGTCGGTGTCTATCGCCTGATCATGAAGGCGGGCAGCGACAATTTCCGTGAATCCAGCGTGCTGGGAATCATTGATCGTCTGCAGCGTGACGGCATCGAGGTCGTTATTTTTGAGCCGAGCCTCGACGCCCCCGAATTCGACGGCACCCCGGTGGCCGCGGACTTCGCGTCGTTCGTCGCGGGCGTCGACGTGATTGTTGCCAACCGTGTCACCGACGACCTCGCTGCGGCGGGTGTTCCCGTCTACACGCGGGACCTGTTCGGCGACAACTAGGCGCGCGCCCCGGTAACGTCCCTCCGTCGTCACGCGGGGGCGGTGTGACGAGGTACGGTGGAAGTGTGCTTATCGCTGCCGCATCCGATCTGACCCCGATGTTTAATGACGCGTTCGCACTGGCGGGGGTCATTGGCTTCTATCTCTTGGTGTGGGGTTTGGTCTTTGCCGGAACGGGCCTGTTTGTCGGCGCGTTTATCCCGTTCATCACGGGTGACACCCTGTTGTTTGCCAGCGGACTCATCGCGGCCGCAAACCCTGACCTCAACATCGTCATCCTTGCCATCGGCACGGGTATCGCCGCATTTATTGGTGATCAGGTCGGTTTCGTCATGGGTAAACACCTGGGTCGTCCCTACCTCGATGCGCGCAGTGGTCCGCGGATGCGCAGCATCATCAACAGTGTCGACCTCATGTACCAGCGTTACGGGTGGTGGTCGGTCGTCGTTGCCCGATTTATTCCGTGGGCGCGCGTATTCGTGCCGTGGATTGCCGGCATCAGCAAGATGAAGTATTACGGCTTCTTGACCAGCAACTTCGTGGGCGCTTTCCTGTGGGGGGTTGGACTGACCTTCACGGGGTGGGGCGTTCATTTCATTCCCGGTGTCAAACCGGTGGCGTACGGCATCGCCGGCGTCGTAATCCTGATCTCGGCCATTGCGGGTTACCGCACGTGGCGAGCTAATCGAGTACCGCGCGAGGAGCGTTAGACACATGACCGCTGGCCAGCCGCTCGACGACATTGTGGTCGTCGACCTGTCCCGGGCCGTTGCCGGCCCACACGCCGCCCAGATGTTGGGCGATATGGGTGCGCGAGTGATTAAGGTTGAGTCGCCCATTGGCGATGATTCGCGTCGTTGGGGGCCACCGTTTGTTGGTGAAGAGTCGACGTACTTTTTGTCGGTGAACCGAAACAAGGAATCTATCGTCGTTGATGCCAAATCGGACGAGGGCACCGAGGTTCTGCGTCGGCTGATCAGTAAGGCCGATGTGCTGATCGAAAATTTCCGTCCCGGCACGCTGGCGCGGATGGGATTCGATGACGCACGGCTGCACGAACTCAACCCTGGACTGGTTGTGCTGTCCATTTCGGGCTTCGGTCATGACGGGCCCGAGGGTGGTCGTGCGGGGTATGACCAGATTGCACAGGGCGAGGCGGGGCTCATGTCCGTGACCGGCGCCGGACCTGACGACCCCGAACGGGTCGGTGTTCCCATCTCGGATGTACTGTCCGGAATGTATGGAGCATTCGGGGTTCTGGCGGCGCTGCGTGAACGCGATGCGACGGGCAGAGGCGCCATCATTCGTACATCGTTGCTCGCTGCGGTTGTAGGTGCACACACGTATCAGGGCACCGCATACACGGTCGCCGGTGTTGTGGGCGAACCTCGCGGAAACCACCACCCTTCGCTCGCGCCGTACGGTTTGTTTCGCACAGCCGATGGCCCCGCCCAAATTGCGGTCGGCACCGAGGGGCACTGGAGTGCCCTGGAAAAAATTTTGGGGCTCGAACACGACGACCGTTTTTCCACAAACGCCGGCCGTGTCACGCATCGTGACGACATGATTGCGGTGCTCAATGCGGCGCTCGCAGCATGGGCCACCGATGATTTTCTGGCCGCATGCGACTCTGCGGGAATTCCGGCGGGTCGGGTGCGCACTATCGGCGAAGTGTACGAATGGGATCAGACCCTGTCACAGGGGTTGGTCGTCGACGTCGACCACGCCACCTTGGGCTCGATCCAGATTCCCGGTCCGCCGTTGCGGTGGTTTGACGGTTCGACAGAGCTGCGACGCGAAACACACACGGCGCCTCCGACCCTGGGCCAGCACACGCAGTCCGTTCTTGACTGGTTGGAATCCTGAGCCATGCCCTTCACGCTGTTCGGTTCATCGCTGCCGCCGCTGGAGGTGGCGGTGGACGAGGGCAACGGTCCTGTCGTCGTGCTGTTGCACGGCATCGCCTCGAGTGCGGTGACCTTCGATTTCTTGGTTCCGTTGCTGTCGCCCCGGTTCCGGGTCGTCGCACTGAACCTGTACGGCTGCGGTAATTCGCCGGCCCCGGACATTGACTACACGGTTGACGACCATGTGGACTCGGTGGTGCGGACCCTGAAGAAGTTGCGCATCCGTGGCCCCATCGTCCTGGTGGGTCATTCGATGGGTGCGCTGATCGCAGCACGTTTCGCAGCGCGCGAGGTGGCGCCTCGATGCTCGCGAGTGGTCATGGTGTCGCCACCCATCTATCCACCGGCCGCCGCCTTGTCGAACCCTGTCGACAAGGCCCAGATGGGGTTCTATCAGGCGTTCTATGACTATCTGAAGGCGAACCCCGATTTCACGACGATGACCGCGCAGGCGCTGAATGCACTGTCGCCAATCCCCAATGTGGTGTCGGTGAACGAGCAGGGGTGGGCGGCGACGAAACTGTCGATGACGAACGTCATTCAAAACCAGACCACAATTGCTGACCTTGCTTTGGTCAATGTCCCCGTCGATGTCGTTTATGGGGCGCTGGACCCGTTCCTCGTGAAACGGGGGTTAACGGCGGTCGAGAAACTGGCGAATGTGACCACTCACCGTATCGATATCGCCGACCACGTTGTTCGCCACGATGTGGCACGACTGATCGACGGGTTGTTGTCGAACTAGCGGCGGTCTTACCCGAGAAACGCGTCGATTCGGGCGAGAAATTCGGTGGGGTTGTCCCGGTGGGGGCTGTGGCCGGTGCCGGAAATCATGGTGTGGCTGATTCGGGGGTTGACGGTTTCAATCAGGGCGATGTGTTCGTCGGTGTACCGTGCGAGGACTGTGGGGTCGCCTTGCACGATAAATGTCGGGGTGGGCAGGCGACGCGCAATCTCGATGACGTCCCAGTCGGGGTTGTCGATGCAGGCGTGTTCGACGGCGAACCGCGACGCGCTGCGATGTGCGTTCACGCTCGACTGAATGTCTTGCGGGTGCCAGTGCGGGTTGTTGCTGGCTTGTTCCTCGACGGTCAGCAGGTCGTGGTTGCGCAGCTGTCCGGCGCGAATTTCGACGCGGTCCGTTTCGGTTGTTGCCAGGGCAGGGTCGATGAGGACGAGGGCGGGGGCGAGGAAGCGCTCCAGCCCCGGCACGTCGGCAGGTACTCCTGGTGGGGCGGGATAACGCCCCTTGCGCTGCATAATATCGGCCCGGTTAATACCAAAAGCCTGGACCTGGACAAAAAGATCGTCGGGTCCAAAGGCTGGCTCATCCCTTTCGACCATTTCCAGTACTTCTGGTCCACCGGGCTGACTTACACTTATTGCTTTCATCTTATCTTTACCAAATTTTCAATAACG
>CAZRHP010000006.1:36453-50311 GCA_964599975.1 uncultured Gulosibacter sp. | reverse complement strand
CGATCAAACATGTAGTCGATGGCGGCGATCAGCGAACCACCGGTGGCCAGCATGGGGTCGAGGATGAAGGCCTGACGTCCCTGCAGGTTGTCGGGAAGTCGTTCGGCATAAACGCTGGGCTCGAGGGTTTCCTCGTCGCGGACCATGCCCAAGAAACCGACCTCGGCGGTGGGGATCAGACGGACCATGCCCTCGAGCATGCCCAGTCCCGCACGCAGGATGGGGACGACCAGAGGCCGGGGCTCGGCAATTTTCACGCCGACAGTGGCGGTCACCGGGGTGTCGATGTGGTGCGGAACAACGCGCACATCGCGGGTGGCCTCGTAGGCCAGAAGGGTGACGAGCTCGTCGGCCAGTGCGCGGAACACCGACGACGGGGTGTTTTTGTCACGCAACACGGTGAGCTTGTGGGTGATGAGGGGGTGATCGGCAACGACAACTCGCATAGGCTCAATCTATCAACGAAGGGAGAAGCGTGAAGGTTCGGGACACGGATGAGCAGGCCATGCGGGCCGCTCTCGTTCAGGCCCACGCGGCTCTGGCCGCGGGCGATGTGCCCGTCGGTGCCGTTGTCCTCGACGCCTCGGGCGCGATTGTGGCGACAGGTTTCAACGAACGGGAACTGACCGGCGACCCCACCGCTCACGCCGAAGTCGTCGCGTTGCGCCGTGCGGCCGCGGCTGCGGGCGGGTGGAATTTGTCGGGCCACACTCTGGTGGTCACGCTCGAACCGTGTGTAATGTGCGCCGGGGCTATCCTCTCGGCGCGGGTGTCACGGGTGGTGTTTGGTGCCTTTGACGACAAGGCGGGCGCCTCGGGTGGGGCAATCGAGGTGTTGCGCAATCCTGCGCTGCCCATTCGGGTGGACGAGGTCGTCGGCGGGGTTCTCGCCGAGGAGACGGCGGAACCCCTGCGCGACTTCTTTAGCGCACAGCGCTAAAGCCTCACAGTTGCGGGGTTATGCGCCCCAGATGTCGGTGCTCCAGAGCACGGCGATCACGATGTCAACGATCGCGAAGCCACCGGCTGCGTGGAAGAACGGCTGCAGCTTGGTTTCGCCCTTCTTCTGGCGGATGTTACCGATAACGGCGGCGACGAGTGCGGCGAGTGCCAGCACGAACTTGATGCCAATCTTGGCGTTGTTGACGTCTTCGTCCAGCGCGTACTTCATGCCGACGAGGATCACACCGGTCACCAGCTGAATGGCGGCGGCGGGGATCATGAGGCCGAAGGGGAAGTTGGTCTTGGTCTTCATGTTCGCAACAAACAGGCCCACGAGGATGGCCAAGCCGACGAAGTGAATAACGAGCGTGATGCCCTTGATGAGTTCCAGTGTGTTCATGTTTTCCTCCTGTGCGACCTCCCTTGGTCGCATTCGAAACCCTACACTGAGAACCATGGAAACGACCCTGACGTTTGCCTTCCTGGGCACCGGTTCAATGAACGGCGCGATCCTCACGGGGTTGCTGGACGAGGGGTCGTTGGTGGGCTCGATTCGTGCCACCACGCGTTCGACCGCCTCGGCCGAGGTGTTGTCTTCGGGTCGTGTCGAGGCGCGGTCGGTCGAGTCCGATGAGGGCGCCAACCGTTGGGCCGTCACCGGTGCCGATGTCGTGGTGCTCGGGGTCAAGCCCGCGGGGATTGTCGATGTGTTGACCGATATCCGCGATGCCCTGTCGCCGGACGCACTAATTATTAGTGTCGCTGCCGGCGTGACTCTGGCCACGATGCAGTCGGTGGTGTCGAACCCGATTGTGCGCGCAATGCCGAACACTCCCGCCCTGGTGGGCATGGGGGTCACGGGTGTGGCTGCGGCGGACGCCGTGTCCCCCGCGAACCTCGACCTGGCGCGACGCGTTTTTCAGACGGTGGGCGTGGTGATGCAGCTGCCCGAATCGCAGATCGACGCACTGTCGACGATTTCGGGGTCTGGTCCCGCCTATGTTTTCCACGCGATCGAACAGTGGACGTTGGCGGCCGAACGCTTGGGCTTTTCCCATGTCGAGGCCCGCGCCCTGGTCGAGGGTACGTTCGCCGGTTCGACTCGCCTGTTACAGGAATCCGGTGTGGAGCCGGCCGAATTGCGTCGTCGTGTGACCAGCCCCAAGGGCACCACGGAACGCGCGATCGCCGTGTTGGATGCGGCCCAGTTGGCTGATGTGTACGAGGCGGCCGCGCGGGCTGCCTTGGCGCGAGCCGCGGAAATCGCCGCGGAGAACGCCGCGAAACGCTAATCATCAGCAGGGCTGGTTCACAGGAAGTTCACAGTGTCCGACGGAAATCTGTAGACATCAACCACAGACCACCCGAAAGGTGACCATCATGGCAAAGAAGATTGACAGCTTCGGCGACGAGAATGCCGAACCCCTCAACTCGCAGAACGACGAGTCCGCAACCCAGTCCACCGCAGCAGAAACCCCCAGTGGCATCGCCGCAACCTCAAAGGCGAAGCGCAACTGGCTGATGCCCGTCGGTATCGCCGCGGGATCGGTCCTGCTGCTGGGCCTGACCTTTGGTGCCGGTGCATCCGCCGCAAAGTTCGTTGGCCCCCAGCCCGCAGAATTCGGCATCGCCCACGTCGAGGGATTTGACGGTGATGGCGACGGCGGGTTCCAGGGCGAACGCGGCGAAGGTGGCCGTGGTGGCCACGGCCCTCAGGGCGAAGGCATGGCAGACGCTCAGGGCCACACCGGCATGACCGCCGACCCCAACGACCTGTGCCACGCTGGCGACGGTCACACCCACGACGCCAATGGCAACGACATGGCGATGGCCGACGGCAGCAGCTGCACCGCAGTGACGACCGGTACCGACGGAACCACCACCGACACCACCACGCCGTAACGGCACGCGCAAACACGGCGCACAGACGCGAACAGGGTATCCCCCAGGGGATACCCTGTTTTCTATGGAAGACATTTTTGACGTCCTGGCCGAACAGATCCGTCGCGACATCCTCGTGACCCTGCGCAATGCGGCACCCGCGGACATGTCGGTCGGCGACATCGTGGGCGCTGTGGGATCAACGCAGCCCACCGCCTCGAAGCACCTCAAGGTGTTGCGCGAGGCGGGGCTCGTTGCCGTTCGCGAAGAAGGTCAACACCGCTATTACCGACTGAACCCGGAACCCCTGGCGACCGTCGAGGGCTGGATCAGCGGCATGAACACCGCCCCCGCCCCAGCAGAAGCCGTGTCGGTGGACAAGCCCGAAGCACCGGCGTCGACCGCCTCCTATCTGCCCGAGGCCGACTATTCGGGCATCGGCCGACAGGTAGGACGATTCCTGGCCGATGTCACGCACGAAGCTCTGGGAATCACCAAATTGGCGCGAACAGTCGTGCTCGATGCCACCAGTGCGGTCACGGAAAAGACGGGCGAATTCGCCGAACGATTCACCCAGCGCCGCTAAACGACAAAGCCGCCACAAAAATTGGGCTAGACTTTCCCCTACATGTCAGTTCGCCGGCTTCGTGCCGGCTCAAATGAAGGTGTCCTATGGGTTCCGTCATCAAGAAGCGTCGCAAGCGTATGGCCAAGAAGAAGCACCGCAAGTTGCTTCGCAAGACTCGCCACCAGCGTCGTAACAAGAAGTAGAGTCGCAAGACCGCAAAGCGCTAGGTTCGCCTAGCGCTTTTTGCGTTTCCCCAAAATCTCCCAACCATGCAGTCGGGCATAGGCGCGCAGTGCGGCATCGGGGTTGACGGCGACGGGGTGACCCACGGCGGTGAGCATGGGCACGTCGTTGAGCGAATCCGAGTAGGCCCAGCAGTCCGCGAGGTCGACATTGTGTTCGCGCGCAATCCGGCGAATCGCATCCACCTTTAACGGACCGTGCAGGGGTTCACCCACGAGTTGACCGGTGGCGACGCCGTCGCGTTCCTCGACCAGAGTGCCCAGTGCGCCGGTCAGCCCGAGGTCGGTGGCAATGATCTGCCCCAGGTATTGAGGGCTGGCGGTAACCAGCCACACCTGGTCCCCTTTGCGGCGGTGCTGTTGGGCTCGTTCCACGGACGGCCCGATCAGGTTGCGCGCAATGTGCAACCGGTAGGCGTCATGGGCTATCTGGCGAATCGACTCGGACGGCTTGCCCTCGATCAGCTTCAGTCCTCGACCGCGCGCGGTGCGCATCTGGGCGCCGGTTTCTCCCACGGTGCGGAACGTCAGTTGGTGCCACGCGAATCGTGCCACGTCGACCAGGCCGATGAATCCCTCGGACCATGCGGTACGCGCCAGCTGGTACATGGTCGAACCGTCCACGATGGTGTTGTCCACATCGAAAAAGGCAATGGCCGGGGTGTGCTCACCAGCAGGGGTCATGCGCTCCAGCATAGGCTGGACCTATGTCGACTGTCACCGTGGAACTCATCGACCGACCGGGCTGTCACCTGTGTGACGACGTCCGTGCGGTGATTCGGGCCGTATTGCCCGATTTCCCGAATGTCAGCCTGGTCGAAATCGATGTCGATACCGTCCCAGCGCTACGCGAACAGTTCACCAACGACATTCCCGTTATTCGCATCAATGGCCAGATCCATTCCCGTTGGCGCACCACCGAGCCCGCCCTGCGCGCGGCCCTGCAACAGACCCAAGGAACAGCATGATTCAGCACACCGTCCTGTGGAAGCTTGTCGACATGGACGAGGCCGCTCGCGCCGACTTCATCGCCGAGAGCTCTCGCCGCATTGCCGCCCTGTCGACCATCCCCGGCGTTGTCTCGGTTGTGGCTCTGGTCGACGTCCGTTCGACGGACGGCAACTGGGACCTCGGCCTGGTGTCGGTCCACGACGACGAGGCGGCACTCGCCGCGTATCAGGTCCACCCCGACCACACGGGCTTCGGCGGCTGGTTCAAGCCCATGGTCGCCGCACGCGTCTGCATCGACTCGTCGCTGTAACCGCCCCGCCGTCCAGCTCGCTTTGTAGACTGGGCGCATGTCCGTGAACCCCGCACTCGTTGGCCGTGAATTTCCGCCGGTCGCCCCCTATTTGGTTGGTCGTGAAAAGGTGCGTGAGTTCGCTCGCGCCGTATTCGCGTCGAACCCACTGCACTTCGATGTCGAGGCTGCCCGTGCGGCCGGATATTCGGACCTTGTAGCGCCGGCGACGTTCCCCGTTGTGATTCAAGAGGCCACGCTGGCCCAGCTGCTGGCCGAGCCCGACGCCAACATCGATTTCTCGCGTGTTGTGCACGGCGACCAGAAGTTCACGTACACCCGACCCGTCGTGGCCGGTGATGAACTGACCGCCACGCTCACGGTGCGCACCGTGCGTGACATGGGCCCGTTCTCGATGGTGACGTCCGAGAGCGAGATGGTGGATGCCCACGGTGACCTCGTCGTCACCGCCGTGTCCACACTGATCGTCCGAGGAGAGGGTGCCTGATGTTGACCGGAATCACCGTGGGCGACGTGGTCGCCGAACGGACCTTTGACCTTAATCGCGGTTCGCTCGTTCGCTATGCGGGCGCTTCGGGGGACTTCAACCCCATTCACTACCGTGACGATGTCGCCGCCGAGGTGGGTTTGCCCGGCGTGCTGGCCCACGGAATGCTGACTATGGGCTTCGCCATCCAGCCCGTCATGGACTGGCTGGGCAGCCGCGGACGTGTGGTCGATTATGGCGTCAAGTTCACTCGTCCCGTAGTCGTTGACCCCGTGACCGGTGCCCAGGTAACCGTTGTCGCAAAGG
The DNA here is from genome assembly GCA_964599975.1 of uncultured Gulosibacter sp. Taxonomy (GTDB): domain Bacteria; phylum Actinomycetota; class Actinomycetes; order Actinomycetales; family Microbacteriaceae; genus MWH-TA3. Next base: position 44,624 of record CAZRHP010000006.1, on the reverse strand, counting down.
TGGGGGCGTTGCTCGATGACGCCGCTCGAATCGACCTCACTGTGACCTACAACGACGACACCGTCCTCGGCAAGGCTCAAGTCCAGGTCGTCTTCGACTAGGCCCGCGCCCTCGCCGTGAACCCCACCAACTTCGCCGAACTCACCACCCTGGGGGTGGGCGGCCCGGCGACCCAGTTGGTCACCGTGACGACGCGCGACGAATTCGTGACCGCGTTCCGTGACATCACGCTGGGTCATGACGAGTGGTTCATCCTCGGAGGCGGATCCAACGTTGTGGTCGCGGATGCCGGACTCGATTACCCCGTAATTCGGGTCGCCACCCGTGGAATCACCGTGACGACGGATGCCGATTCTGTGCTGGTCGATGTCGAGGCCGGCGAGGAATGGGACGCGGTGGTAGCCCACTGCGTTGACGCGGGCTGGGCCGGAATCGAGGCACTCAGTGGCATCCCCGGAACCGCCGGTGCGGCTCCGATCCAAAACATCGGCGCCTATGGGGCCGAACTGTCCGAGGTGCTCGACTCGATCGAGTTCATTCACGAATCCACCGGCGAAATCGAACGCCTCGCCGCACCGGAACTGGATCTGGGGTATCGCCACAGCCGAATCAAGGCGGGCGAATTGCGGGGGGCCGTGCTCTCGGTGCGGCTGCGGCTGACGCCGTCGAGTGCCTCGCAGCCCATCCGTTACAGCCAACTGGCCGATGCCCTGGGCGTCGAACTGGGTCAGTCGGTGGAGCTCGCCGATGTGCGCACCGCGGTTCTGCGGGTTCGATCGGCCAAGAGCATGGTCTTTTCCGTTGACGACGTGGATTCCCACAGTGCGGGCTCGTTCTTCATGAACCCTGTCGTGCGGTCCGAATTCGCCCGTGACCTGCCCCAGTTCGCGCCTCGATTCGAGGCGGGTGTCGGCGCCGACGGTTCGCAATTGGTGAAACTTTCGGCCGCGTGGTTGATCGAACATTCGGGTATCGGTCGCGGATTTAGCCTCGCGGGCAGTAACGCAGCCGTGTCGTCGAAACACACTCTCGCCATCGTCAACCGTGGCGGCGCGACAGCCGACCAGGTGATGGAACTGGCGCGGTTCATCGAACTGCGGGTTCAGCAAACGTTCGGCGTGAACCTCGTCGCCGAGCCCACGTACCTGGACTAGTCACCGGAAAGCCCGCGGCGATTCGCGGGATTCCGGGTTGTCGACCTAGGCCGCGAACAGTTTCTGCAGGCGCTGGATGCCCTCGCGCAGTTCGTCGTCGCCCAGGGCGTACGAGAATCGCAGGTAACCGCTGGGGCCAAATGCCTCGCCGGGAACCACGGCGACATCGGCGTTCTCGAGAATGTAGTCGGCGAGTTCCAGCGTCGACGTGATCATCTGTCCGCCCCATTCGCGGCCCAGCAGTCCGGTCACGTCGGCGTACACATAGAACGCTCCGCCCGGTTCTGGCACGACGAATCCGGGAATCAACGACAGTTCCTGCAGCATCAGGCTGCGGCGGCGGGCATAGGCCACCTTCATGTCGTCGACGACGCTCTGGTCGCCGGTCAGGGCGGCGAGGGCGGCACGCTGTGACACGTTGGACACGTTGCTCGACAGGTGCGACTGCAGGTTGCTGGCCGCGGCGATGATGTCCTTCGGGCCGACCATCCAGCCCACACGCCAGCCGGTCATGGCGAACGTCTTGGCCACACCGTTGACGAGAACGGTCTGGTTGGTCAGGTCGGGAACGATCTCGGTGATCGAGGGCGAGCGGTCGCCGTCGTAGTTCAAGTTCTGGTAAATCTCGTCCGAAATCACCCAGATGCCGTGCTCGAGAGCCCATTCGCCGATCGCGCGGGTCTGTTCGACGGTGTACACCGAACCCGTGGGGTTCGAGGGGGACACGAACAAGAGAATCTTGGTGCGCGGCGTGCGCGCAGCCTCGAGCTGTTCGACGGTCACGCGGTACCCGGTCTCGGCGCCGGCAAACACGTCGACCATGACACCGCCGGCGAGGGCGATGGCCTCGGGGTAGGTGGTCCAGTACGGAGCGGGCACGAGGACCTCGTCGCCGTCATCGACCAGGGTCTGGAACGCCTGGTACACGGCCTGCTTGCCGCCGTTGGTGACGATCACCTGGCTGGCGTCGCACGCCCAACCCGAGTCGCGGGCGGTCTTCTCGGCGATTGCCTGACGCAGTTCGGGCAACCCGGCTGCGGGGGTGTACCGGTGGTTCTTGGGGTCACGCGCGGCCTCGACTGCGGCCTCGACCACGTGGGCCGGGGTGGGAAAGTCGGGCTCGCCGGCACCATACGAAATGATGGGGCGACCAGCGGCCTTGAGGGCCTTGGCCTTGGCGTCGACCTTGAGGGTTGCGGATTCGGCGATGGCGCCGATGCGGCGCGAAACACGGGTACGAGGTTCAGTCACGCGTCTAGCCTACATTCCGCTGTCTGACTTGCTTTGGAATTTCGGCAACCAGCGTTTAGACTTGAACACGGTGCGAAATCGCCAAAATTTGCTATGCCCGCAAAGCAAAAGATGGTTCGTACAGAGGGCGGTGGCTCAATTGGTAGAGCAGCGGTCTCCAAAACCGCAGGTTGCAGGTTCGAGTCCTGTCCGCCCTGCGAAGCCGAGAAATCGGTTTCACAACCACCCAACCGGAAGGCACAGCAATGACTGAATCCCACGAGGACGTCGTCGCACACGCGAAGCAAGGCCGCGAAGAAAAGCGCGGTATTTTTTCGCGCCTCTCGCTGTTTGTTCGCGAGGTCGTTGCCGAACTCCGCAAAGTGGTCACCCCCACCCGCCGCGAACTCGTGAACTACACGACCGTTGTGCTGATCTTTGTGATCATCATGATGGCGCTCGTGTCGGGTCTCGACTTCGTGATTGGACTCCTCACCGGCTTTGTGTTCGGTGACGGCACGTTCAACTGGGGAAACTAAGGAATTAGAGGACATATCGTGACCGAGAACAACACCCCCGACATCGACCTCGAGGACGCAGACCTGTCGACCGAATCGGCCGAAGAAGCTGCAGTGCACGTTGTCGATGACGCCGAGGTGAACCTCGACGAGGCACTCGACGCACTGGACGCCGCCGAGGACGACCAGGCTGACGCCATCGTCGATGACGCACTCGACATCGATTCGGCTGACGAAGCCGACGCTTCGGTCGCCGCAACCGACGACGAGGCCGTCGCAGAGGGCGATGACCCCTTCGCTGACTTCCGCGCCCAACTGCGTGCGAAGCCCGGCAAGTGGTACGTCATTCACTCGTACGCCGGTTACGAAAAGCGTGTCAAGCAGAACATCGAGAACCGCGTTCTCGCCATGAACATGCAGGACTCGATCTTCGAGGTCGAGGTCCCCATGGAAGACGTCGTCGAAATCAAGAACGGCCAGCGCAAGCTCGTTACTCGCGTTCGCGTCCCCTCGTACGTACTCGTGCGCATGTTCCTCAACGAAGACTCGTGGTCGACCGTTCGTCACACCCCCGGTGTGACTGGCTTCGTCGGCAACGCACACAACCCGATTCCCCTGCGTTTCACCGAGGCATTCGAGATGCTGAAGTCGACCGCAGATGTCGAGGGTGCACGTTCGGCCGGTGGCTTCAAGCCCAAGTCGCGCGACGTCCAGGTCACCACCGATTTCGAAATCGGCGAAACCGTGGGCATCAAGGAAGGCGCATTCGCCGGCCTGCAGGGCACCATCTCGGAGATCCACCCCGAGGCGGGCAAGCTCTCTATCTTCATCAACGTCTTCGGCCGCGACACCGCTGTTGAATTCCAGTTCAACCAGGTAGAGAAGCAGTAATTCACAGACCACCGCATCCCGGAACCGCCGGAGATGCGGGAGCGCATGACGAACGTCGTGCACGACAGTAAGGAAAAATAATGGCAGCAAAGAAGAAGGTCACCGGCCTCATCAAGCTCCAGATCAACGCGGGCGCAGCTAACCCTGCTCCCCCCATTGGTCCGGCTCTTGGTCAGCACGGCGTAAACATCATGGAGTTCTGCAAGGCGTACAACGACGCCACCGCAGACAAGCGTGGAAGCATCATCCCCGTTGAAATCACCGTTTACGAAGACCGTTCGTTCACGTTCATCCTCAAGACCCCCCCGGCATCGGAGCTCATTAAGAAGGCTGCGGGCGTCGCAAAGGGTTCGTCGACTCCTCACACGGTAAAGGTTGCACAGCTCACTCGTGCACAGCTCCGTTCCATCGCCGAGATGAAGCAGGTTGACCTCAACGCCAACGACGTTGAAGCAGCTGAAAAGATCATCGCCGGTACCGCTCGCTCCATGGGCATCACGGTCGAATAACCCTTAACCACTAGCGGGAGAGCCCCCGGGCTCATGACACCGCGATTCTCATAAGGAGAAAAATTATGGCTCAGAAGTCAAAGGCGTACCGCGCCGCAGCCGCCCTTCTCGAAGAGGGCAAGTTCTACACCGCAACCGAGGCTCTCGAGATTGCAAAGAAGACCACCAGCACCAAGTTCAACTCGACCGTCGAGGTCGCACTGAAGCTCGGCGTTGACCCCCGTAAGGCAGACCAGATGGTTCGTGGAACCGTCATCCTGCCCCACGGCACCGGCAAGACCGCACGCGTTATCGTGTTCGCAACCGGCCCCGCAGCAGAAGCAGCTCTCGCAGCTGGTGCTGACGAGGTTGGCGGCGCAGAGCTGATCGAAAAGGTTGCCGCGGGCTTCCTCGCATTCGACTCGGCTGTTGCAACCCCCGAGCTCATGGGCCAGGTTGGTCGCCTCGGTAAGGTTCTCGGTCCCCGTAACCTCATGCCGAACCCCAAGACCGGTACCGTCACCACCGACCCCGCGAAGGCTGTTGCCGACATCAAGGGCGGAAAGATCGAGTTCCGCGTTGACAAGCACGCTAACGTTCACTTCATCGTAGGCAAGGCTTCGTTCTCGGAAGCACAGCTGGGTGAAAACTTCGCTGCTGCTCTGGACGAGGTTCAGCGTTTGAAGCCTTCGAGCTCGAAGGGCCGCTACATCCAGAAGGCAGCTGTCTCGACCACGTTCGGTCCTGGCATCCCCCTGGACGTCAGCTCGCTCTAAGCGTTCTGTTTCACACAGCCCCGGCCACACGGTCGGGGCTGTGTTGTTGTCGGGGTGATTCTTGCGGGTCATTGGGGGGAATCTTGGTAAATTCATAGAAAACTGAGGACACTGGAAGGGTGATGACAGAAACCACCGAACTTCGCAAGCCCGACGGCACCCCCATCCGCGCACTGGTCGTAGACGATGAACGAGCACTCAGTGAACTCGTGTCCATGGCCTTGAAGTTCGAAAAGTGGGAGGTCCAGACCGCAGCCTCCGGACTCGAGGCCGTGTCCAAGGCCCGTGACTTCCAACCCGACGTGATCGTGCTCGACATCATGCTTCCCGACTTTGATGGACTCGAGGTCATGCGCCGCATCCGCGCAGCGGGCACCAATGTCCCCGTCCTGTTCCTCACCGCCAAGGATTCGGTCGGTGACCGTGTTGCCGGGCTCACCGCCGGCGGTGACGACTATGTCACCAAGCCCTTCAGCCTCGAGGAACTCGTCGCGCGCCTCCGCGGAATTGTGCGTCGCACCGTCGCCACCCAGGTCGTGGCCGAAAGCCCCGAAATTCAGGTCGGCGACCTCGTGCTCAACGAGGATTCGTACGAGGTGCGTCGCGGCGACACCGCCATCGAACTCACCGCAACCGAATTCGAACTCTTGCGCTATCTGATGCGCAACCCCAAGCGCGTTCTGTCCAAGGCCCAGATCCTGGACCGCGTGTGGAGCTACGATTTCGGCGGACGTTCCTCGATTGTCGAAATATACATCTCGTACCTGCGCAAGAAGATCGATGTGCTGGGACCCGCGATGATTCACACCGTACGCGGTGTCGGTTATGTGATTCGGCCGGTCGAATAAACGTGTTCACCGAGTGGTCCCTGCGGAAGCGCCTCATCATCACCACCGCGGTATTGACCGCGATGGCCGGCCTCGCCATCGGCATGGCCAACCTGGTGGGTGTCCGCACGTTCATGATCGGACAGCTGGACGAGGACCTGGTGCAGGCGGCAGAGCGACTGCAAAATCCCCGCGAGAACCACGCCGTGGGTGACGATTTCGGTAACCAAATCAACGGAGCAGGAACGGCGGTCGGAACAGTCCTGGCCGCCTTTGATGCCCAGGGAAACGTCTCGGCGGTCTACCTCAACGCCGACGCCAACCAACGAACTTTTGACGACGCACAGCTGAACTCGATTCCGACCACGGGCTGGACCACAGAGATCCGCGAGGTGCGCATCGACGACTCCGGCAACTATCGCATGGCCGTTGTCGGTACCACCGAGGGGTCCACCATCCTGCTGGGTCTGCCGACCGCCACGGTCGACCGAGTTGTGTCGCGCATCGCACTGTTCCAGTTGTTCCTCATCGTCGGCGTGGTCGGGCTGGTCGTTCTTGCAGGCCGCAAGGGCGTCGACATGGCGCTGCGGCCCCTAGAGCGCATGCGCGAAACAGCCCGACGCGTATCGGGAATGCCGCTGGCTGCGGGCGAGGTCGCACTCACCGAGCGCGTCCAGATCGACGAACCCGAAACCGAGGTCGGCCAGCTGGGTGAAGCCTTCAACCAGATGCTCGATCACGTCGACGAGGCCCTCAAGTCGCGTCAAGAATCCGAAGCCAAGGTTCGCCAATTCGTGTCGGACGCCTCGCACGAACTGCGCACGCCTCTGACCGCCATCCGCGGATACTCGGAACTGACCCGTAGAACCAACATGGAAATGTCACCCGAATTGGCCTATGCGCTCGAGCGCATCGAGTCCGAATCGATTCGGATGACGGCGTTGGTCGAAGACCTGCTGCTGCTGGCGAGGCTCGACGAAGGGCGTGAACTGGACCTCGTGGAAACGGACCTGTCCACCATTGTGCGCAACGCCGTGGCCGACGCCGAAACCGCGGGCCCCGACCACACCTGGTCGGTTGATGCCGCCGAAAACGTCACCGTGCACGGCGACCAACACCGCCTGCACCAGATCGTCGCCAACGTGTTGGGGAACGCCCGTGTCCACACCCCCGCGGGAACACAGGTATCCACGACACTCTCGGTGGTGGACGGAATGGCCACACTGAGCATTGTCGACAACGGACCGGGAATCCCCGCCGAAATCATGGACAGCCTGTTTGAACGATTCACCCGCGCGGACGGTTCACGCAACCGGGCAACGGGTTCGACCGGACTGGGCCTCGCAATCGTCGAGGGGCTGGTCCGCGCGCACCACGGCACCATCGCCGCACACAGCGCCGAAGGCCGCACCGAATTCCGCATCACACTGCCCGTCGCCGACTAGTCCGACAAGGGACCAGCGCCCTGCGGTTTGCGAAAACCGCGGCAACCGCCTAGAGTTAAAGAACCGAAGACCGTCGGTTGTCGTGTGCGAAAGCACAAGACCGAAGAACAGCCCAGGCTGTGACCCACGCAGGTGCAAAAGTTACCGCCAGAAATGGCTTCCAACTCCGTGCGCTTGCGCCGGAGTTTTTTCTTTGCCCCGACGGTTCAGGATTTAGTCCACAACCAACAAGGAGCACCATGGCGAACAAGGAAGCATCGGTTGCCGAGATTGCGGAGGGTTTCCGCACCTCGAGCGCTGTACTGCTCACCGAGTACCGCGGCCTCACGGTAGCTCAGCTCAAGCAGCTGCGCACCAACATCCGTGACAACGCATCGTACGCCGTGGTGAAGAACACGCTGGCTAAGCGTGCGCTCAACGAAGCAGGCGTCACTGAACTTGACGATCTGCTGAACGGGCCCACCGCTATCGCTTTCGTACACGGCGACCCCGTGTCGGTAGCGAAGTCGCTGCGTGACTTTGCCAAGGCAAACAACCAGCTTGTGGTGAAGGGTGGTTTCTTTGATGGAGCCGCACTTTCCGCTGCTGACGTTCAGAAGCTCGCTGACCTCGAGACCCGAGAGGTACTGCTTGCCAAGCTCGCAGGCGCCTTCAAGGCATCGCTGTTCGGAGCTGCATACCTGTTCAACGCACCGCTCGCACAGGCCGTTCGCACGGTCGACGCGCTGCGTCAGAAGAACGAATCCGCTAACTAATAGCGGTAAATAACACCAACCCATACAAGGAGAAATATCATGGCAAAGCTGACCACTGACCAGCTGATCGACGCCTTCAAGGAGCTC
>CAZRHP010000006.1:0-36443 GCA_964599975.1 uncultured Gulosibacter sp. | reverse complement strand
GTCCGGAAGCTAACGCTTACCGGTCGACGATCACCCACACCAACCCCGCTACAAAGGAGAAATCATGGCCAAGCTCAGCACTGACGAGCTCATCGAGGCGTTCAAGGAGCTCTCGCTCATCGAGCTCTCGGAGTTCGTCAAGGCATTCGAAGAGACCTTCGAAGTTACCGCTGCTGCACCCGTTGCTGTTGCTGCTGCACCCGCTGCTGGCGGCGCTGCTGCTGAAGCTGAAGAAGAGAAGGACTCGTTCGACGTCGTTCTCGAGTCGGCTGGCGACAAGAAGATCCAGGTCATCAAGGAGGTTCGTGTTCTCACCAACCTCGGCCTCGGTGAAGCAAAGGCTCTCGTTGACGGCGCACCCGCGACCGTTCTCGAAGGCGTCAACAAGGAAGCTGCAGAGAAGGCTCAGGCTCTTCTCGTCGAGGCTGGCGCAACCGTCACCCTCAAGTAGTCTTTTCTACTTCGAACTGGGGTGTCACCTTCGGGTGGCACCCCAGTTTTTATTGGTGGAGAGTGTGGGCAAAATTTGGCAGGTGCCAATAGTTTTCTGCCCGCGGAAGTGATTAGATGTCTAGGATTACAGGGTGGCCAAAAAAGTAATTGCACCGAAGTCTGATGTTCGGCGCCCCACGCAAGCCGATGTTGCGGCGCGCGTTGGAGTTTCCCGTCAGTTGGTTGGCCTCGTGTTCAGTGGGGCACCGGGTGTCAACGCTGAAACTGAGGCACGAATTCGTGCAGCTGCCAAGGAAATCGGTTATCGACCCAATTTTGCGGCACAGTCCCTGAGAGCGGACGCATCAAAATACATCGGGGTTGTATTTCACTCCGATGAGTCCTCTATTAAAGAATTGGTCGCTGCGCTGTATGACGAGGCCAAAGCGAGCGGATTCGACATCATGCTCAGCGCCATCTCGGATTCCCGTCCCGAGGAACGGGCAATTGAGGATGTGCTCGGTCACCGGTGTGACGGCATCATCATCATCGCATCAACTTCAAGCCTGACCCGTTTGCAGAAATTGGCACGAGAGGTGCCGTTGGTCAGCATCGGTCGTCGACTCGAAAAGGTGCGTGCTGGATCAGTTTCTTCAAAGGGTGAAGCTGGTGTTTTTGATGCGGTTGAGTACTTGGTGGGCCTGGGGCATAAAAAGATTAGCTACGTATTTGCGAAGAACATGTTGGATGGCGAATACCGTCTCGAGGGTTACAAGTCGGCAATGACGAAGTATCGGTTGACGTCAAATGTGGTGACGATTTCCGGTGATTTTGCTGAACAGTGTGGGGCCAGAGCCGCGGAGCAGCTGCTGACGAAAGAGCTCCCCACTGCGATTTTATGCAATAACGACCAGAGCGCACTGGGTCTCGCTCATCGTTTGCTGCAGGAAGGCGTCAGGATTCCCGAAGACGTTTCTGTGGTGGGGTACGACGACACTATTGCGCGTTACCCGTTCCTGGATTTCACTACTGTCCGACAAGACCCCACCGAGTTGGCACAGACGGCGATCGCTGACTTGATTGCACGCATTCGGGGCGAGAAGTATCTGTCGGAGACGTTCCTGACTTCGTCTAAATTGATTGTCCGAGGAAGCACCGCTCAACCTCGTAAAGTCTAGGTTTTTAGCGGGAAGCAAGGGCCAAGAGTGTGACATTTTGCGCAAAAGTATTTAGCACGAGCCAATAATTCTTTACCAATTTGTTATCAAAATAGGTAGTATTCAGTAAACACGAACGCTAATTTGCTATTAGCACGTGCCAAAGATTTTGACACAAGCACCCATCCTCAACGAAAGGACACAACGAAGTGAAGCTCTCATTCCGCAACAAGGGCCTCGTCGCTCTTGCCGCGCTTGGCTTGGCAACTGCCTCGCTGAGCGGCTGCAGCAGCACCGCAGCCCCCACCGAAACGACCGAAGCAGCAGGACTCGCATCGGGCTTTGGCGCACGCGCCGAAGCCCGTGACGTCTACTTCATGACCTACTACAACCCCACCGGAGATGCCTTCTGGGCACAGATCCTTAAGGGTGGAGAAGACGCAGCCGAGCTCGGTAACCTCAACTTCACGCACCAGACCGCTGACGGCGACTCGGCAACCATGGTTGCTAACGTCCAGGCAGCAATCGCCACCAACCCCGCCGCAATCTTCATGCCGTTCAACGAAGGTGCTGCATGGGTTGACGTAGCATGTGAAGCCGCCGATGCTGGCATCGCTGTTATCGCATTCAACGTTCCCTACCCCTCGGACGCTGAGCGCCAGGACTGCGTCCTCGGCTTTGTCGGCCAGGACTTCTACGAAGTGGGAACCATCATCGGTCAGGCTGCACTCGATTCGGGCACTGTAGCCTCGGGCGACAAGGTCCTGATCACCGCTGAAGAGCCCGACCAGCCCTACGCGCTGCAGCGTGGTGGCGGAGTCTACGACGTGCTCAAGGCAGCCGGTGTTGGCGTTCTCGAGCAGCCCGAATGGCTGCGCACCTCGGGTGACGACGCAACCGCTCTGGACGCACTGACCACGTGGCTCGTCGCTAACCCCGATGTCACCGCCGTGGTTCCCGTTGGTGGAACCCCTCACCGCAACCTCCCCGCAGCACTGGAAGCAGCTGGACTGTCGGACGTCAAGGTCATCGGCTTTGACACCGCACCCCAGATCATCCAGGGTCTGAAGGACGGCGTAATCGTCGCAACCGCAGACCAGCAGGGTTACGTCCAGGGCTTCCAGTCGGTCATGCAGGGAATCCTGTACCTCGACTTCGGATTCAGCCCCGCGAACATCAACTCGGGTGGTAACGGTCTGATCAACGTCGACAACGTCGGCAACATCGAGGCTGCAGACCTCGAGGGCGTTCGCTGGTAATAACCGCGACTAGACGTCACAACTGAAGGTTGGGGCCGGTTGGTAAACACTGGCCGGCCCCAGCACTCACGGCACTACCGAAACATCGTGCTTCGGCACACCACTACATCGAAGTAGAAAGACAGGCACATGGCTGACAACAGCTCCAATGGTCACGAACCGCATGTGATGACTGCACCTCTGGCAACAGAAGCTGTCACCACGATTCGCAGGCTCGCAGACAACCAGCCCACCACCCGTTGGGCAAAATTCGCACACAACCTGCAGTTCATTCGCGGCCGCGGCGCGTTCGAAATCTCAATCGTTGCTGCCCTCTTGGTGCTCGTCTATGTGGCCTGGGGGGTAATTGACCCCGAAAACTTCAAATTCTTAAGCTCGGCGAACCTCTCGGGTGTTTTGACTCAGTCGATCCCGCTTCTGGGCATCCTGGCAATTGCTGTGGGTATCTTGATGGTTGCCGGAGAGTTTGACCTTTCACTGGGATTCGCCCTCGCATTCAACGCCGTGATCTTTATCCGTGTTGCAGAGATTTCGGGGAACATCTGGTTGGGCGTCGCAGCGTCACTCGCTAGCGGCACTCTCGTTGCTTTGATCAACGGCGCCATCGTGGTCTACACAAAGATTCCATCGTTCATCGCAACGCTGGGAATGGGTTTCTTCTGGGGTGGCGCAGGCCTGTTCGTCAATGGCCCCAACGCGGTGGCATTGCCCACCGAGCACACCAAGGACGGCGACCTCTTCCACTTCGTGTTCGCACAAGACTTTGGGTTCTTCCGGTCGCAAATTGTGTGGCTCGTCCTCGTCGGCGTCGTGGCCTGGTTCTTCCTTCACCGCCACAAGCTGGGTAACCACATTTTCGCTGTCGGTGGTAACCCCGCTGCCGCAATGGCAATCTCGATCAACCCCAACAAGGTTCGTCTGATGTCGTTCGCTATCTATGGCTTCCTCGTTGGCCTGGCATCGGTCATCTTCATCGCACGTATCCCCTCGGTGTCTCCCAGCGGCACCACCACCCAGGACTTCATGCTGTTTGCGATCGCAGCAGCCGTTGTCGGAGGAACGTCGCTGGTCGGTGGAAAGGGAAGCGTTATCGGCATGATCGTCGGCGCTGCCTTGATCGAATTGATCAAGGACGGTCTCATCCTCGGCTTCAACGCCGGTATCTATATGCAGCTGTTCGTCGGTGTCACCATCGTTCTCGCCGCAATCTTCAACAAGTACATGGAAGGAAAGGCGTCGTGAGCACCGAAAGCGAACTCCTCCGTCTTGACGGGGTTACCAAAAAATACGGTCCCAACACTGTCCTCAAGGACGTGTCATTCACCATCGGAAAGAACGAGGTTGTCGGCCTGCTCGGCGACAACGGCGCAGGAAAATCAACTCTGGTCAAAATCATGTCCGGTGTAGTTCCCATGACGTCGGGTTCATGGTCATGGGAAGGTCAGACCGTCGAGAATGTGACTCGCGCCGACACGGAACGATTGGGTGTCGAGACCATTTTCCAAGATTCCGCACTTGTCCCGCAGATGAGCATCACCCGCAACATTTTCATGGGGCGCGAAATGACCAACCGTTTCGGTTTCATGAAAATCAAGCAGATGGATGAGATCGCATCAGAGATTCTGGATTCCGTCGTCACAATCGAGGGCATCAAGTCATCGAAGCAGCTCGTGCAGTCGCTGTCCGGTGGCCAGGCACAGGCCGTGGCTATCGCGCGTGCGGTTCACTTCAAGCGTTCGCTGCTGATTCTGGACGAACCCACCTCGGCACTTGCGGTTCGCGCAACCGAGGCATTGCTCTCGTACCTCACCCAGTTAAAATCAGAGGGCGTTTCGTCGGTATTGGTGACACACAACCTGCACCACGCGTACCAGGTCTGTGACCGTCACATCGTCATGAACCACGGACAGAAAATTCTTGATGTTCGTCGTGAAGACACCAGTGTCGAAGAGCTCACCGCAGCAGTAGTCGGTGGAGCCGAAGGCCTGCGACGTTTCCACGAATCCCGTAAGGCTTAGTCGCGACATGGGTGAAACAGCGCAGATTCGAGTCGGCACCGCTCCAGATTCCTGGGGTGTGTGGTTTCCGAACGACCCAAATCAAGTTCCATGGGAACGATTCCTCGACGAAGTTCAGGCATCGGGCTACCACTGGATCGAGCTCGGGCCATACGGGTACCTTCCCACTGACCCCAACCAGCTAGCCGATGTGCTTGAGGAACACGACCTTAAGCTGTCCGCAGGTACCGTTTTCACAGGCTTCCACAAAGGTGATGAGCAGTGGAAACGCGCTTGGGATCAGGCACTCGATGTTGCGGGCTTGGTCTCAAAGCTGGGCGCCGAACATCTCGTCGTCATCCCGGACCTGTGGCGTTCTGACTCGACAGCCGACGTGCTGGAATCACGAACGCTGACGGACGAACAGTGGACAAAACTTGCCGCGGGACACGACCGACTGGGCAAAGCCTTGTGGGAAGAATTCGGAATCAAGCAGCAGTTCCACTCACATGCTGACAGCCACATTGGAACGTACTCCGAAGTAGAGCGGTTGTTGCACGAGACTTCCGCAGAGTACACAAACCTGTGTCTCGATACCGGACATTTCGCTTACTACCTGGGCGACAACGTCAAGCTGATGAACGCATACCCAGAGAGAATCGGGTACTTGCACTTGAAGCAGGTCCACCCTGAAATCCTGGCCGAAGCGTTGAAGAATGACATGCCCTTCGTCGAGGCAGTAGCCCGAGGCGTGATGACAGAACCAGGCGGTGAAGGTGTTCCTGAATTCGCCCCAATCCTCGAACGCGCTGCCGAAATCAACGCGGACATGTTCGCAATTGTCGAACAGGACATGTACGGCTGCGATGTCGATTTCCCGTTCCCCATTGCGCAGCGCACCCGCACCCACATTGCATCGTGCACGCACGCCGCACGATTCAACTGAAAGAGAGACCAACAAATGTCTGACCTGCGTATCGCCGTAGTTGGTGCTGGACTGATGGGTGCGGATCATGTGATCCGAATCGGCACCCGAATTGTGGGAGCACACGTTTCGGCAGTTGTCGAACCTGACGAGTCCCGCGCCCAGGCTGCATTAACCAATGCTCCTCACGCAACGTGGTTCCCCAACATCGAATCGGCGATCGAGGCTCAGGCGATGGACGCAGTGCTCATCGCCACCCCTGGCCAGTTTCACGAGCCGGTATTGCTCCCAGCGCTCGCAGCACGGCTCCCCATCCTGTGCGAGAAGCCGTTGACACCTGATGCGGAGTCCTCCCTCCGCATTGTCAATGCCGAAGTAGCCGGGGGCGCCCAGCTGATTCAAGTGGGATTCATGCGTCGATTCGACCAGGGCTACATGGATCTTCGTGTACTCATCGCATCGGGTGAATCCGGAGAATTGTTGGGGCTGCACTGTGCGCACCGTAACCCGGCAGTACCTGACACCTACCACAACGACATGCTGATTTTTGATTCAGTGGTTCACGAAATCGATGTCGTGCGGTTCCTCACAGATTCACCGATTGCGTCGGTTGAGGTCAAACACATGAAGCGCAATTCGTTGTCGCCAGCAGGTTTGAACGAACCGATTTTGGTGTTGCTTGAAACAGAAAGTGGTGTACTCGCAACGGTCGAGATGAATGTTTCCGTCCAGTTCGGCTACCAGGTGAAAACCGAGGCAGTGTTCCAGAAGGGCATCGCCGAAATTGGTCGCAGCGCGGGAATGAACCGATTCTTCGACGGCAAGATTTCTACCGACGAACACATGTCCTTCAAGACGCGATTCGCTGCGGCGTATGACGCTCAGATTCAGCGTTGGGTAAACGCAGTTCAGCAGGGCACAATCGACGGACCCAGTGCATGGGACGGCTACCTGGCCGCGGCTGCAGTTGAAGCGGGAGTTCAGGCGTTGCGCACCGGCGACAAGGTTCCCGTAGCAATCGAGGCACGACCGGAGTTTTACGGCCGATGAAACTGGGAGTCTATAACGCTGTACTGCACGATCGCTCGCTCGACGAGGCGATCGCGACAGTAGCGTCGTTAGGACTCACGGGAATCGAACTCAACGTGGGTGGGTTCCTCCCGCCTGTTCATGTCCCCAACATCACCCAAATCCTTGAATCCGACACTGCACGTGACGAATTCCTGGGGAAATTCGACGGAACCGGTGTTAGTCCAGCTGGCCTTAACTGCAACGGAAACCCGCTCCATCCGAACCCTGAAATCGGCACAAAACACGGCCAGGACGTCGTCGATGCGGTGAAACTGGCACACCGACTGGGGCAAAACCGTGTGGTCACCATGTCAGGTTTGCCGGGGGGTGAGCCGGTGTCACTGCACCCGAACTGGGTTGTCAACGCATGGAATTCCGGCGCGCTAGACGTGCTCGAATACCAGTGGGAAATCCTCGGCGGCTACTGGACTGAAGTCAACGCACTGGCTGCGGATTTGGATGTGAAAATAGCGCTGGAACTTCACCCCCAGAACCTCGTCTTCAATGTGCAGTCCATTCGTGAACTCGTCGAACGAATTGGTGCAACCCACATTGGTGTGGAACTCGATGCTTCACACCTGTTCTGGCAACAGATGGACCCGGTCGCCGTGGCCAAGGAACTGGGTGACCTGGTCGTTCATACCGCAGCAAAAGATGTACGCATAAACCCTGAGTTTGCACAGCTAAATGGCGTGTTGGACAACAGTTTCCGTCGACTTGGCACCGAAGAGCCACGTGTGAATTTGGGTGGTGACGAGTGGGTCAACGAATGGCCGAAGAAATCAGCTTGGGATTTCGTCGCGGTGGGCAAAGGTCATGATGTTGAGTATTGGGCTGAATTCCTCAGCGTGGTGCATGAAATAGACCCAGAAATGTGGGTTGTTATCGAGCACGAAGATGTATCGCTCGGGCGTGAAGAGGGGTTGCAGTTCGCCTGCGACACGCTCTTCGCAGCACAAAAATTGGCAGGTTCGGAGAACTAAAAAGTGTGGGTTGTGCTGACCGGGAGTGGCCAGCACAGCCGCTATCAGGATCGGGTGTTCTGAAGGGGTTGTTGTTCCCCGACAGGGTGCCCGTGGCACTGGCTGGATGCTTACCAGTCGTTGAGTTGCCAAAGGGGCGGTGGCCGTCGAGGTTGGTGTAAGTGACTACCTCGGCGGCCACTGTTTAGATTCTGCATCGGCAGAAATACTGGGTGCCCGCGCAGGGTATGCTGGACAGGTGGTAACGGGCAAGGAGAATTCGCCTAGTGGCCTATGGCGCACGCTTGGAAAGCGTGTTGAGGTAAAACTCTCGGGGGTTCGAATCCCCCATTCTCCGCGGTGGCGCAAGCCAACCGATAACTGGTTGAGACAGTTGCAAGCCCCCGAGCGATCGGGGGCTTTTGTCGTGCCAACAGTAACGATGTCGGTTGGACTTGCAGGGCTCATCGCTGCATGTCCCGAATACCGAGCTAGCGTGAGCGCTGTTCCCCAGATGAAACGCGCCCACAGTGCAATCGGTTAGGGGTGAGCGGCGTGCTCGCTGGAACGGTGGCCTTCGGGCTCGAACTGGATGGTGGAGTGTTCCACGTCAAAGTGACCGTGCAGACATTCCTGGATCTCGGTCAGAAGAGCGGGCAGTTTTCCGTTCGTAAACATCTCGTCGGTTACGGCCACATGCGCGCTGACCACGGGCAGGTCAGTTCCGACGAGGCTGGCATGCAGGTCGTGCACGGCGGTCACGCCGTCGCGCTTGACGATGTGCGCGCGCAACACGTCGAGGTCCATGTTTTTGGGCGTGGATTCCATCAGCACGTGCACTGTTTCGCGCAGTAGCTTCCAGCTGCGGGGGAAAATCAGCGATCCGATGATGATCGAGACGACCGAGTCGGCCGGCGCCCAACCTGTGGTGGCGATGATGATTCCGGCGACGACGACCGATACCGATCCGAGCGCGTCGTTGATGACCTCGAGCAAAGCCGCGCGCATGTTGAGGTTGCCGTTTTCGATCTTCAGCAGGATCATCATCGAGACAAGGTTCGCGACGAGCCCAATCACTCCGAAACCAATCATGAAGACGGGGTCTACATCTTGGGGGTCGAAAAAGCGCCGCACCGCCTCGACGATGACAAAAGTTCCGACGCCCAGCAACAGGAGGGCCTGACCCGCGGCGGCGAGGACCTCGATGCGACGGAACCCCCAAGTGCGGGCATTGGTTTCCGGGCGGGTCACCAGTGTCGCGCCGATCAGTGCGAGGACGAGCCCCGCGCTGTCGGTGAAAACGTGCCCCGCATCGGCAAGAAGGGCGAGCGAGCCGGACAGCCACGCGCCAATCACTTCGAACACCAGCACACCCGCGGTCATGGAGAGCACCGTGATGAGAGCTTTTCTGTGGTTGGCGTAACCCGAGGTGGAATGTGAGTGTGAATGTCCTGCCATCAGGCCGTCCTTTCCGTTGCGCAACACCCATCGGTGCAGGTGTCAGGTTCGGTGAGAGCGTTGGGGTTGATGCCGCAGGTGCAGGCGTCACCGCGCCATGCCGACAGCCCCTCTCGGATTGCCAGCCCCGCAATGACGAACCCCACCAGAGGGTCAGCGAACCACCAGCCCCACAGTGCGTTTGCGGCAAGTCCGATCAACAGAACCGCAGACAGGTAGGTGCACAGGAGCGTTTGTTGGGAATCGGCGACGACGGTCGCGGAGCCCAATTCGCGTCCTGTCCGGCGCTGTGCATGCGAGATGAACGGCATGATTGCGAGGGACAGCGCAGCGATGATGATCCCCGCACCCGAGGGTTGAGCCTCGGGTCCAGAGGCGAGCGACCGCACCGAGTCGATGGTGACATAGGTGGCGAGTGCAAAAAACGATAGTGCGATGAGTCGCAACGCGCGACGTTCGCGGTCTTCGGGCATGGGGTGGCTAAATTGCCACAGGATGATCAACCCCGACGACATTTCAACGATCGAATCAAGCCCGAACCCAATCAGTGCGATCGAGTGTGCCGCGACCCCGGCGTTCAAGGCGACTATGGCCTCGACAGTGTTGTACAGAACGGCGGCCAGGGCCAGCATTTTTGCCCGACGAATCAGGACTGCACGTCGAGCTGGTGCGGGTCTGAACGAGAGCGTGGTCACGCGGTGTCGCCGTCGACAGAACCAGAAGTCTGGCACAGTGCAACGGCCTCGCCCGTTTCGGCGAGAAGGTATTCGGCGGCCTGCAACAGGTTCCGAAGTTCCGTCGGTGCGGTCAGCCGATAGTACGACGATCGACCTTCGGGCCGGACCTCGACCATGCCACAGCCCAACAGGCACCGCAGGTGGGCCGACACGGTCGATTGGGCGAGACCCAAATGTTCTGTGAGCTCGACGACCTTGTGGTCACCGAGCATGAGGTGTTGCACAATCAACAGTCGTGAGGTGTCCCCGAGGCTGCGGAAAAGGCTCGCTGCGGGCGGCGCGCCCGTCGTAGCGATGGTGCAGCAACCGTCGGCGCATCCGCACGTTTCTGAATCGTTGAGCAACGTTATCATCGTCATGCATCGATGATAGCAGGTGGTGCTGGCGGCGCCGCTTCGCGGGATGCCACACGGCAGCCGCCTCGGACGCTAGAGGCGGGCAATCCTGTCGACGGCCTCGAGGACGAGCTCGGCCGAACACGCAAGGTTCATCCGCGCGTGACCCGAGCCCTGGGGGCCGTATCCGCTGCCCGAGGACAAGGCCAGTTTGGTGCGATCGAGAATCAGCGCCGCAGGATCGTGCCCCCAGCCCGTGTCCGACATATCCATCCACGCCAAGTAGCTGGCCGACGGGCGGCGAAGTCGCACCTGGGGCAGGCGCTCCAAGAGCTGAGCGGACAGGAGGTCGACATTGGATTCGATTGCCGCGATGGTGCCCGCCAACCAGTCGCGGGAATTGCGGAAACCCTCACGCGTGGCAATAACGCCGAAAAGGCCCGTGCGGAAAGTCACCTCGTCGGGAAGCGACCGAATCAGCGTGGTCATCGGGTCCGAGGCGGTGACAAACATGGCGCATTTGAGACCCGCGAGGTTAAAGGCCTTGCTGCCGGATACGGCCGCGATTCCATGGGTGCGGGCAGCGTCGGACACGGTCAGGTAGGGGGTGAAGGTATGGCCCGTGTGAGTCAGGGGTGCGTGGATTTCATCGCTGACCACAAAGGCACCGTGGCGTTCCACGATGTGGGACAGCGCGGTCAATTGTTCGCGCGAGTGCACGAGCCCCAACGGGTTGTGTGGGTTGCACAGCAAAACAGCGCGTGCCCCAGCGGCGAGTGCTCGGTCGATGCCCTCGAGGTCCAGCGCGAAGCCGTCGCTGTCATCGGTCAGGGGAACCTCGACCACGGTTCCGCCGGCCTCGGGGACCAGATCGTAGAAGGGTGGGTACACCGGCGGGGTGATGATGACGCCATCGCCGGGGGCGATCATTCGCCGCAGGGATTCGACGACGACAACGCTGACATCGGTGGTGATTCCCATGCGTTCCGGTTCGGGCGACCAGTCCCAACTGTCACGCGCGAATTCGGAAAATGCATCGAGCACACCGGTGTCATGAGGGTTGATGTATCCCGTGTCGCCGCGATTCAGCGCGGCGTGCAGGGCCTCGCGGATGGCGGGGGCGAGTGGAAAGTCCATCTCGGCGACAAACATGGGCAACACGTCGGAAGGGTACAAGCCCCACTTTTCGCTGGTGCGGGTGCGCAAAACAGACAAGGAATCAGAGGCGGTGCGAGCAGCAAAGTGTGCGGTCATGCCCCCAATCTAGCGGCACAATCGTGCACCGTACAGGCAGGAATTGAGCGTCGCACGTAAAATATTCGCATGCCCAAATTCGCGTCATTCGATGAATTCTATGCCTCGCTTCCGGCCGATCAGGAACGCGCAATTCGTCGATTTGTGGACCACGTGGCGGCATCGCGACCGGAACTCGAACTGGTGCTCGCGTGGAATCAACCCATGTTCAAACTGGGCAAAACGTATGTGATCGGGTTCATGCCCACGAAGAACCACATCAACCTGTTGACCATCTCGGATGACGCCATCAAGCATTTCGCCGCCGCCATCGAGGGCTACCGGCACGGCACTCGCTCGATCTCGTTGCCGTTTGACTGGGACATCGACGCTCAGCTCGTCAACGACATCGTCGACTTTCAAGCGAACCAACCCTGATGTAGCGTGTGGGCATGATTAACAACCTCTTCGTCAACCTCCCCATCACGAACCTGGCGCGCTCCGTCGAATTCTTTTCCGCCCTCGGGTTCACGTTCAACGAACAGTTCACCGACGAATCGTCGACCTGCATGGTCGTTAACGACAACATTTTTGTGATGCTGCTGGAACGCGACAAGTTCGCTGGCTTCATCGACAAGCCCATCGCGGACCGCGGAACGACGGAAGCGATCATGGCCTTGGGTTGCGAATCCGCCGACGAGGTTCGCACTCTGTCCGAGAAGGCCTTCGAACTGGGAGCCCGTCGCGTCAACGACATCCAAGACATGGGGTTCATGGTCAGTTGGGGATTTGAGGACCTCGACGGCCACCTGTGGGAGGTCTTCTGGATGAACCCCGAGTTCGTGCAGTAGCGACTGTTCGACATATGTTCTCATCCACACCCTAAAGTGGAACGGTCACACTGAAAGGCCCACCATGACTCACAAAGCCACCGTCCTGTTCGTGTGCATCCACAATGCGGGACGCTCGCAGATGGCAGCCGGATACTTGCAGCACCTTGCGGGCGACCGCGTGCAGGTGTTGTCGGCGGGCACCGAGCCCAAAGACCACGTCAACCCCTCGGCTGTCCAGGCCATGGCGGAAGAGGGCATCGACATTGCGACGAACACCCCCAAGGTGTTGACCACCGAAGCCGTTCAGGAATCGGACTACGTCATCACCATGGGTTGCGGTGACACGTGCCCCTTCTTCCCCGGGAAAACCTACTTGGACTGGCCGTTGCCGGACCCCGCAGGCAAGGGCGTCGAGGATGTCCGCCCGATCCGCGACGAGATTCGCGCCAAGGTCGAGGCGCTCATCGCCGAAATCGACGCAAAGTTTTAAGCCCGCACCCTGTTACGCGCGACTTCCGCGAATAGCTGAATTGGGCTTCTAGTCCAGGGTGAGCATCAGCATGTACTGACCGCCACCGGGGTTGATCTGCGTGGCAAACCGTGTGTCCGGCGCGAAACGTGACAGGCGATCCAGCAGCCAATCCGATGCGGCGTTTGCATCGTCGAGGTCGGGGCAGCGGGCAATGATTTCGCGTCCGCCCTTGTTTTTGAGACGCTCCACCGTCGCCACAATGGGTGAGGGGTCGACGACGAGCAGGTCGGGCGACCACGGCACCACGGGGGCAATCTTGCCCTTCATCGTGTTGCACTGGCGGTGCGCGAGTCGTTCCACCACGGTGGTGCTCTTCTTCGTCTTTGCCACCGTGTAGCTGTCCACGCTGGGGCCGCGGTCGGAATTCACCGAAGAGTCGGGGTCCACCGCCGTGTCGCACAGCCAGCAGGTCCAATTGTCGCGGTCGCCCACTTCGTTCAAGTCGCTCATGTATTCAGGCTAACGCGCCCAGCGCTGTGCTCGGTTCGATACAACAACTCGGCGGTTCCCGAAATGAATTCGAGAACCGCCGAGCGTGTGAAAACGGCCTAGGACAGGCCGAATGATTCGCGGAACAAGTCAACGTCGATTGCTTGTTCGTCGGCTTCTTTAATCCCGTTGGCCACATTTGTGGATTCGTCGATGACTGCGAGATAACGGAAGCCGTGCAACATGACACCTGTGCCGCGGTCAAAAGATAAGTCGTCCCCGATGATTACGATACTGTCGCCCACGTCGAGAAGCGACACGTCCAGTTTGGGCGAGTAGTCAGAGTGTACGACCACCCAATAATCCGCGGGAGCGTCATCGGTGCCAGCGGTCGTGGTGATGCGCACAGGGGTGAAGTAGACGGCGAAATCTGCGGTTTCGGCAATCCCGTCGTCGGCGTTGAAATACGTTTCTTCGCCAATCTCGGCAATGGTGCCCAGCGCACCGAATTCGGTTTCGCGCACGTCGATCTCGTCGATTTGAAGCCCGGTGTCATACCCGGAAAGATGTGCGCGTTCCGGCGCCGCGGCTTCCTCCGTGCTGGTTGCCGAGGCGCAGCCTGCCAGTGAAATGCATAGAGAAAAAACTGTGAAAATTTTTATGAACATGAAATTTTCCTTTCTAATAAAGATAAGCAATGCCGGCACGGTCGTCGGAATTTGGGATGTATTTGACAACGTCGTTTGAGTTCATGACCGCAGCGAGTTCTGAAGCGGTTACATTACTGTCGCGGTCGGACTCATCCAGTCCGTATGCGTGCCCGAATTCATGTGTAGCGACTGTTCGCACATGCGCCTTCCGCAGGTTGGAGTTCTGTACAGAGCCCCAACTCCAAGTTGAATTCAAAAAGACTGTGGCGCTATTGCCGCCCGCGGTTGATTGTGTTA
Source organism: uncultured Gulosibacter sp. (assembly GCA_964599975.1). Lineage (GTDB taxonomy): Bacteria > Actinomycetota > Actinomycetes > Actinomycetales > Microbacteriaceae > MWH-TA3. The sequence continues at coordinate 22,136 of CAZRHP010000006.1, read as the reverse complement.
GGCCAGCCACATCAATTGCGAACGAATTTTGGATGTTGCTGTATGCAATCTTGAAGGGAGCATTCGCGTATGTATTGGCGGAGGGTACATAGGACACCGTGCCGGTATTCAAAGCGGAACCTGAAATCCCATCCCACGCCAGATTCGCTGCCGACAAGGTGCTGATCAGCGAACTCGGCATATTTCCTGTGTAGGCGTAAGGGGTTTTGACGCCTGCAGTGCTGGACCATACACGCCCAAAAGTTACGTAAGCATTTGCTGGGCTGGCTGTGATGATTGCAGTGAACACAACAACTAAACCACTAATTAATATTCTAATTTTCAAAACTTTTCTCCTTTATTTTGGGGTGAACCGTCAGAAAACAATTGATACTCGAATAATGTATCGAGACTGAGTTCCCCAAGTCAAGGTGAAACTAGAATATTTTTCAGCGCCAAGGTGGGCCACGCAGCTCGTTGATTGCCCGGCATTTGACGACCAAAGGCGGTTGCTGCAGCCAAAATGGACAGATAGGCTCGGCTCAGCATCAATCGCACACTGGGAGACATCATGAGCGCAACCGCCGACGAACGCGGAACCGGCAAACTCACCGCCGAAGAACGTGAAGCCATGAAGGAGCGAGCACGCGAGGCGCGCGCCGAAGCAAAGCGAGGCAAGGGGTTGGCCGCTGCTGCTGCCGACTTGGCCGATGTGCTGACCAAGATTTCCGAGATGCCCGAGCCCGACCGTGCGATGGCGACGCGTCTGCACGAGTTGATCACCGCTGCGGCCCCCGAGCTGGCACCCAAGACTTGGTATGGCATGCCCGCCTATGCCAAGGACGGCAAGACGATTTGTTTCTTCCAGAACGCCAGCAAGTTCAAGGTGCGCTACAGCACACTCGGGTTCAACGAGCACGCCGCGTTGGATGAGGGCACAATGTGGCCGACTTCTTTTGCGCTGATCGAATTGAACGACGCCACCGAGGCCCGCATCACCGAACTGGTGCGCCGCGCCGTTTCCTGATCGTCACGCGCAACGCGTGCCGTTGACTCTCCCGAACTGACGAATCAGATTGGAGAAGCACGCGGCAAGGTGCGCCGAACCCTCGGGCCCTAGTGGGCGTGGGTGCGTTCGAGCTTTGCGCCTTCGACATCCACGTCGGGCAGCAGGCGGTCCAACCAGCGGGGAATCCACCACGCCTTGTCGCCCAGCAGGCTGAGAGTGGCGGGAACCAGTAACAGTCGCACCACAAATGCGTCGATCAGCACACCGGCAGCGAGGCCGAAGCCCATCGGGCGAATCATGGTCGTGTGGCTGAAGATGAACCCACCGAAAACGGACACCATGATGATGGCGGCGGCGACGACGACGGCACGGCTGAGGTGAATGCCGTAGCTGATGGCCTCCTTGGCCGGCTTGCCGTGAATGTACGCTTCACGCATTCCGGATGCGAGGAACAGCTGGTAGTCCATTGCCAGCCCGAACAGAATTCCCACCAGGATTGTCGGCAGGAAGCTGAGGATGGGGCCCGGGTCGTGAATTTCAAACAGTTGACCCATCCAACCCCACTGGAACACGGCGGTGACCGCACCCAGCGTCGCGAACACGGTGAGTAGGAACCCAAGGCTGGCGATGACGGGGACGGCGATGGATCGGAAAACCAGCACCATAAGCAGGAATGACAGGCCGATAACGACGAACAGATAGAACGGCAAGGCATCACCGAGCTTCTGGGACACATCGATGTTGATGGCAGCAACGCCGGTGACCTCGATGCTTGTGTCGTACTTGTCCTGCATCACACTGTTGAGCGCGCGAACGTCGGCGACGACCTCGGCGGTGCTGATGGCGTTGGGACCCTCGGTGGGCAGTACGCGGAACACGAGTGCGGTGCGGTCGTCCGAGAAGCCGGTGGGGATGGCAGCGTCGACGTTGTCAACGGTCATCAGTTCGGCGGCGATATTGGCCTGATGTTCCAGTTCGTCATCGGTGCTGACGGGGTTTGCGGTTTCGGCGACGACGATCAGTGCACCATTGACCCCCTCGCCGAATGCTTCCTCGGTCAGGGTGTACGACTTGTAGCCGGCCGAATCCAGAGGCTCGCTGGAACCATCGGGCAGCCCCAGGCGCATGCTGGCCGAGGGCAGTGCAACGATGACGAGTGCCGTGATGGTGGCCAACACGGTGAGCCACGGGCGGCGGGTGGCCAGAACCGCGGATGTGCGGGTGGGCGCGAGTGTTTCGTGGGCCTCGGCACGGGCAGTCAGTGCCGCACGTTCCTTGCGGCTGAGAACGCGCATGCCCAGTTTCGAAATCACGGCGGGGGTGAATGTGACAGCGATCAGCACCGAGAACGCAATCGCCATGGCCCCCATGGTGCCCATCAGCCCGAGGAAGCCGATTCCCGTGAGGTTGAGTGCGGCCAGCGCGATGATGACGGTGAGCCCGGCGAACATGACCGAGTTGCCCGACGTGCCGTTGGCCAGCGCAATCGAGTCCGCGACGGCCATTCCCTGTTTCAGTTGACGGCGGTGTCGGTTGAGGATGAACAGCGCATAATCGATTCCGACGGCCAGCCCCAGCATGACGCCGAGGATGGGGGTCGTGGAGGTGAACTCGATGACCGCGGACAGCGCCATGGTGATGGTGGCCGAAATGCCGACACCGATGAGGGCCGCGATGACGGGAAGCCCTGCGGCGGTGAGGGTGCCGAGCATCACGAACAGCACAATTCCGGCGATGACGATACCGACGATCTCGCCGGCGCCCATCAGGGAATCCAGCGAACGCAGCAGGTCTTGGGATACTTCTACGCCGAGGCGGTCGGTGCTGATTGCGGTGATGGCGTCGACGACGGCGGTGCGCTGTTCGGTGGGGACTTCGGTAATGGGTTCATCGAACAGGACGGTGATGATGGCGGTGCCGTTGTCGGCCGACACCACGCGGAATGATTCCGTTGCGGCGAGAAGCGTTTGGCCGGGAGTGAGGTCGGTGCGCGCGGCATCGAGTTCCGCCTGGCCTTCGTCCAATTCCTTTTGAGCGTCGGCAAGGTCAATGCGACCTTGGGCTATTTCTTGTTCACCCACGGTGATGTTCCACCAGCCGATATCGATTTGCTCTTGTCCGGCGGCCAATTCAGCCTCGCCGGCCGCGATTTGGTCCAGGCCTTCCAGCACCTGTTCCAACTGGGCGCGCAGCGGGTGGATCTGTTCGTCGGGAACACCGCCCAGAACCATCTGAGCGATGGCATCCTCCAGCATGATTTGGCTGCTGGTCAGTGATTCCTTGTTGGTGGCGAGTTCCTCGGCTCCGGCATCGAGTTCTGCCTGACCGTTGACGAGTTCAATTTTTCCGTCGGCGATGTCGGCCGCGGCGGCGTCGAGTTGTGCGAGTCCGTCCGTGATTTTTTTCCGACCAGCGTCAATTTTTGCCTGGGCGTCGGCGAGCTTGTCGGGGGCTTCGGCTGCATCGGCGCGTTGCGAATCGAGTTCGGACTGGGTAGCGAACGGATCAATCGTTTCGTTAACCCCGTCGAGCCCTTCGATGGCGTCGAGAGCACTGGCCACCTCGGCCTGATCCGCTGTCGTGAATTCGCTGCCGTCGGTGGTGTGCACGATGATTTGGCCGACACCGCGACTGGCGTCCGGGAATGAGGTCTGCAGCTTGTCGATCGTGGCCTGGGCGGGCAATCCGTCGATGGTCATCGCCGAGGTGAAGCTGCCGCCGGCGGTGAGGGCGATGCCCACACTGAGGCCCAGCGCGGCCACCCACGCGATGATGACGGTCCACGCACGGCGGGCCGAGAATTGTCCGAGGCGGTACAGCAGTTCTGACATGGGGCCATCTTTCGGGCTGATTGCACTAGTGCATCTATTGTTGCACTGGTGCAGAAAATTGTCAAAATGACTACAGTGGACACCATGACCGAGCGACACAACGAGACAGCCGATCCCGCCGTCGGTCGTCGCGCCAAACAGTCGCCCGCCGACATCATGTTGCGAGCCTGGGAGGTCTTTGACACCGTCGGCTACGACACCGCGACCATGACGGACATCGCCACCGCGGCAGGGATCTCGCGCCGCACGCTCTTTAACCACTTCCCCAGCAAAGTTTCGCTGCTGTTCCCCGTGGCAGACGCGTTCATGACGGGGCTGACCGAACGGCTGAATACAAGACCAGCGGACGAACGCCTCGTCGTCTCGATTGCCGAATGTGTGATCGAGATGGCGGACGAATCCACCAAACTCGCCGAACAACATTCACCCGGCCCCGAGATCCTCAAAGCCCGCATGAGCGACGAAGCCATCAAATACTCGCGCGAGCTCTGGGCACACAAAATGGAGGCCGCCGCACTCACTCGACTCGGCGACGCACCCGGCGCGAGCATCAAGGCCGCCTTCGTCGGCGCCGTCGCGGCCCAATTCCTCACCGAAATCCTGCACCTGATGCGTAACACGGGAAAGACGCACAGCGAGGCGCTGCGAGAGGTCATGGACAACTTGCGGGACCTGCTGCAGTAACTGCGTAACCTAGTGGAGGAACGGGCGCACGCCCCCGGGAAGGCCCACGATGAAACTCAGTAACGACGTCACCACACTGATCGCACTGTTCGCGATCGTGAGCCCCATCACCTCCATCCCCGTGTTCCTCACCCTGACCTCCGAGATGGCCACCACTCAGCGCCGCCGCGTTGCCGTGCAGACCGCACTCGTCGCCGGGCTGACCCTGATCATCGCGTACTTCGTGGGCGACTTCATCCTCACGTTCCTCGCCATCCAAATGGACGCCTTCCGGCTGGCCGGCTCGGTGATTATCGGCGCCGTGGGATGGCGTATGGTCATGGGCAAGGACACAGCCAAGCCCGCCAAGTCCGCGAGCGGCGCCGCTGTCGTTCCGCTGGCTATCCCCTTGATGGCCGGCCCCGGTGCAATCGCCACCGTCATCGCACTGGGTAATTCTGACGAGGGATTGGTGCGTGTGCAAAACCTGTTGATCATCCTCGTCCTCTCGCTGTTGACCATGCTGTTGTTGCTCGCCGCGGAACCCGTCGAAAAGCTGCTGGGCGTCCAAGGCCTCATGGTCGTGGGGCGAATCTTTGGGCTGCTGTTGCTGGCCATTGCCATGTCGACCGCAATCACCGCACTGCTGTCGGCGTTCCCCGGGCTGGGCGGTTAATACAGCCGCGCGCCTCGACCGAATTATGGATCGCGCACCGACCGCGGTTCCCCGAAATTCACGCACACCGCCGCGCGGTACACTGGATGCAGCCCCTCGTGTGGCGCTATCTTGGCTAACTCCCCCAGGGCAGAAATGCAGCAAGGGTAACCGGGCTCTGGCGGGTACACGGGGGGTCTTATCTATCCCGGTCGCCGTCACGGCCCACGCGCTGACGGCCCGAACCGGCCGGGCGGGTATTTCGTCACAAGGGCACCGGTGCGGAACGCCGTAGGCTAACAGCGTGGCCACCAGCATCTATATAACGAGTGCCGAAGAAAATTCCGGCAAGTCCACCGTCGCGCTGGGAGTGCTCGACACACTGCTGAGTCAGGGCGTGCGAGTCGGCGTTTTCCGCCCCATTTCACGCAGCGCCACAGAGCGCGACTATGTTCTGGAGTCGTTGCTGGCACACGACGGCGTGGACATCGACTACGCGGACTGCATCGGTGTGACCTACGACACGGTGCACCACGACCAGGACGCCGCACTGGTGACCATCATCGACCGGTACCACCGCATGGAACGCCAGTGCGAGGCCGTCGTGATCGTCGGCAGCGACTACACCGATGTGTCCAGCCCCACCGAACTGTCGTTCAATGCGCGAATTGCGGCCAACCTTGCCGCACCCGTGCTCTTGGTATTGCAGGGCCGTGGCAGCAGCGATGGCGCTCGCGGTGGGCTCGTTCAACAGCCGCCGCGTTCGGTGACGGAACTCGTCAACCTGACCGAGGTGGCACTGCCCGAACTCGACAAGGAACACGCCACTCTGTTCGGCGTAATCGCCAACCGGGTCGAGCCGGGCAAGGAAACCGAGATTGTCGAGGCTCTGCGCGCGGTTGCGCCGGACGCCCTCGTCGCGGCGATCCCCGAGGACCGATTCCTGGTGGCACCCACGGTCTCGGCCGTCATTGCCGCTCTGGAGGGGACCGTCGTCAGCGGTGACGAGGCCATGCTGTCACGTGAAGTATTGGGCGCCAAGGTCGCGGCGATGAATATCGAAAACGTGCTGCCGCGACTGATCGAGGGAGAAGTAGTCCTCGTACCCTCGGACCGATCCGAGATTTTGCTGGGCGTGCTGATGGCGCACGAGAGTGACACGTTCCCCTCGCTGGCCGCCATCGTCCTGTACGGCGGTTTCCCCACACCCGAACCGGTCATGCAGTTGATCGCGGGACTGAACCCCCAATTGCCCATCATCGAGGTGGGGCATTCGACCTACGAAACCGTCATGCGGGTGATGGAAACACGGTCGAGGCTCGCCGCCGACTCGCAGCGCAAATACGATACGGCTCTCGCCTTGTTTGAAAACAACGTCGACTCGGCCGCACTGTTGGAACGCCTCAATGTGGCACGAGCCGACGTGGTTACCCCGTTGATGTTCGAATACGACCTTTTAGAGCGCGCCCGCCAGAACCGCAAGCACATCGTGTTGCCCGAAGGTTCGGACGACCGCATCCTGCGTGCCGCCGCCACACTGTTGAGTCGCAAGGTCGCCGACCTGACCATCCTGGGTGACGAAGCCGAAATTCGCCGACGCGCCAGCGAGTTGGGAGTCGACATCTCGGCCGCCGCCGTGATCAACCCGAAGTCGGAAATCTTTGTCCAGCAGTTCGCCGAGGCCTACGCCGCGTTGCGCGCCCACAAGGGCACCACGGTCGAGGAAGCCCGCGAGATCGTCACCGATGTGTCGTACTTCGGCACCATGATGGTGCACCTGGGGCTCGCCGACGGAATGGTGTCGGGTGCCGCGCACACCACCGCGCACACGATCAAGCCATCGTTCGAAATCATCAAAACCGTTCCCGGAGTCTCGGTGGTCTCCAGCGTTTTCCTCATGGCGCTCGCCGACCGTGTCCTCGTCTATGGCGACTGCGCGGTGATTCCCGACCCGACCAGCGAACAGCTGGCCGATATCGCAATTTCGTCGGCGATGACCGCCCAACAGTTCGGCATCGAGCCTCGAATCGCCATGCTGTCGTATTCGACCGGCACCTCGGGCGCGGGCGACGACGTCGAGAAGGTGCGCGAGGCGACTCGAATCGTCCGTGAGCGTCGACCCGACCTGCTGGTCGAGGGCCCCATCCAGTACGACGCTGCCGCGGAACCCAGCGTGGCCGCAACCAAGATGCCCAATTCTGAGGTCGCCGGACGCGCCACGGTCTACATTTTCCCCGACCTCAACACGGGCAATAACACCTACAAGGCGGTGCAGCGGTCCGCGGGCGCGGTCGCGATTGGCCCCGTGCTGCAGGGACTTAACAAACCCGTCAACGACCTGTCGCGCGGTGCCCTGGTCAGCGACATCGTCAACACGGTGGCCATCACCGCCATCCAGGCGCAGGAGGGCGGGGCATGAGTCGCGCCTTTGTCGTCAATTCCGGGTCGTCGTCGATCAAATACCAGTTGATCGATATCGCGTCCGAGGACGTGGTGTTGTCCGGCATGCTCGAGCGCATCGGCGAGCCGGGTGGTGACTCCACAGATCACGCCACGGGTTTGCGTCAGGTGTTGGACCAACTGGGGCCCGACGCCGACATTTCGGTCGTGGGCCATCGTGTGGTGCACGGCGGTTCGCTTTTTGACCGTGCTGTCGTCGTGGATGACACCGTGCTGGAGCAGATCGAGGCGCTCATGCCCCTGGCGCCGTTGCACAACCCCGCAAACCTTGCCGGCGTGCGGGCGGCGCGCGATGTGTTGCCTCAGGTCCCCCATGTGGTGGTGTTCGACACCGCGTTCCACCAGACCATCCCGCACGAGGCCTACACCTACGCCATCGATGCCTCGGTCGCGGCCGAGCACGGCATTCGTCGTTACGGTTTCCACGGAACGAGCCACAAGTTTGTGACCGAACGTGCAGCGCAGTACCTGAACAAGTCGGTCGAGGACGTGAACCTCATCGTGTTGCACCTGGGTAATGGCGCCAGCGTGACCGCGATTTCGGGGGGACAATCGGTCGACACCTCGATGGGGTTGACCCCGCTGGAGGGGCTCGTGATGGGCACCCGTTCGGGCGACCTTGACCCCGCGATTGTGTTCCATCTGGCCCGCGTCGGCGGGTACAGCATGGACGAACTGGACGAACTGTTGAACAAGCGCAGCGGCATGAAGGGGCTGACCGGTTACAGCGATATGCGCGACGTCGAATCGCGGATTGCCGAGGGCAGCGTCGAGGCCGCGCAGGGTCTGGCCGTGTGGCGTCACCGTGTGCGGCATTACGTCGGTGCGTACCGAGCGCGATTGGCGAGCCTCGATGCCGTGGTGTTTACGGCGGGTGTTGGCGAAAACAGCACGCTGTTGCGCGAACTGTCGATGCAGGGCCTCGCGCATTTGGGCATCGAACTGGACAGCGCCCGGAACGAACTGCGGTCCCGTGATGTGCGCGATATCGCAACGGATTCGTCGCCCGTCCGCATTCTCGTGGTCCCCACAAATGAGGAACTCGAGATCGCCCGACAGGCTGTGGCGGTGACGGCCGGGCAATAACCCGCGGTTGTGCAAATTCGGGCACGATTGTCGGTGCCCTCGGGTACTCTCGATATGTGGCTGTTGCTTTGTATCGTCGTTACCGACCAGAGAACTTTGATGAACTCATTGGTCAATCACAGGTGACCGATCCGCTGCGTTCGGCCCTGCGCAACGACCGCGCGAACCACGCCTATCTGTTCAGCGGCCCGCGTGGTTGCGGCAAGACAACATCGGCGCGAATCCTGGCCCGCTGCCTCAACTGTGCCGAGGGCCCCACCGACACCCCGTGCGGCGTGTGCGACAGTTGCGTGGAACTGTCGCGCGACGGTTCAGGTTCACTCGACGTCATCGAAATCGATGCCGCGAGCCACAACGGTGTCGACGATGCGCGTGACCTGCGTGAGCGTGCGGCGTTCGCTCCGGCACGTGACCGCTACAAGATTTACATCCTCGACGAGGCCCACATGGTTACCTCGCAGGGCTTTAACGCACTGTTGAAAATCGTGGAAGAACCGCCGGCCCATGTGAAATTCATTTTCGCCACCACGGAACCCGACAAGGTGATTGGCACGATTCGTTCGCGCACCCATCACTATCCGTTCCGGTTAGTTCCGCCCGCGGTCATGCTGGACTACGTCACAGATTTGTGCGAACAGGAACGCGTCACCGTCGAAACCGGTGTGTTGCCGACGGTCATTCGCGCCGGTGGCGGTTCGGTGCGTGACACCCTGTCGTTGCTCGACCAGATCATCGCTGGGTCGGACGACAACACTGTCACCCGCGAGCGCACCAACAACCTGTTGGGCTACACCCCCAGCGAACTGTTGGACGAGGGTCTGGAATCGATTGCTCGTGGCGATGCCGCGAATGCGTTCTCGGTGATCGATCGCGTCATTCACACCGGTAACGACCCGCGCCGATTCGTGGAAGACGTTCTGGAACGACTGCGTGACCTCGTCATCGTCGAAGCCACGGGCCCTGGCGCCAAGGCCGTTCTGCGTGGAGTGCCCGCCGATGAACTCGAGCGCATGGCCGCACTGGCCGCGCTGTTCGGTGGCGATGCGTTGTCTCGTGCCGCCGACATCGTCAACTCGGCGTTGACCGGCATGACCGGCACCACGCCCCCGCGCATTCACCTCGAACTGATGGTCGCCCGACTGCTGGTCGGTGCCCCCGAGGTCGCCCCGGCGCAGCCCCTGCGCACGGCCGCCGCTGGAACCATAACGACTCCGCGAGCGACCGCCCCGGCCGCCGCCGTGGTCGCCGCCCCGGCCGTTGAGGCGCCCCAAACTCCCGAGGCCCCGCGCAACGCTGTTGCGACTTCGACTTCGACTGCGACTGCGACTGCTGCTGCGGTGCCCGTCGCCGCACCCGCTCCGGTGGCCGACCCCGCCGCCGCGCAGGACGAACCTGCCGCCTCACCAGCCCCGGCTCCCGTCGCATCGTCTTCCGCGCCCGACGACCTGACTCTGTCGGACGTCAACGACATTTGGTCCGATGTGCTGGACGAACTCAAGGCGCACCAGTCAATTTGGGTGATCGTGAACAACGCCCACCCGGTGTCATTCGCGGACAACGTGCTGACCCTCGAATTCGTCTCGCAAGTGTTCCTTGACGGTTTCAAGAAAAAGGACGACAAGGGCGTCGCGCCCTTCGAGGTGCTGCGCGAACTGTTGACCGATGCTCTTGGCGTGACGGTGAATTACAAGGCTTATGTGGGAAACGGTTCGCCCATCTCGGGGATCGCCCGTGCGGCAACGCCCAGCGCAACCCCCACGAATGCCGAACCTCCCACCGTGAAAATGCCCAGGGTCGCACCGCCGGCCGAAGCCCCAGCCGCGGTACACAGCCCGCTGCCGACGGTAATGCCCGAAGAATTCATGGCCCGCCGCAGTTCGCCGGCCCCGCAGAACAATGACGACACGGGTGCACCCAAGTCCGGCCCACGTACCGAACCCACCTCGACGCCGGAAACTCAGGTACCGCTCGACGTGGCCGAACCAGCGGAATTGCTCGACACCCTCGACCCCGAGGTCGATGCCCAGGCTCGTTCACAGCGCGTCGCCGAAGCACCCGCCGGCACACCCGCCGCGACCTCGGCGGACAGCGCTCCCGCCGCCGAACGCCGCGGCGAATCGGTGGTGCGCGAGATTCTCGGTGCCACGCTAATTACGACCGAGACCAACGCCAGCGCCGCCGACGAATCCGCATCGGCTGCACCGGATTCCGAATCCGCGGCCCCCATGTTTGATCTGTCGGACGACGAATAATGTACGAAGGCGTACTTCAGAACCTCATCGACGAATTCGGCAAACTTCCCGGAATCGGCCCCAAATCGGCCCAACGCATCGCATTCCACATCGTCCAGACCGAGTCCTATGACCCCCGCAACCTGTCGACAATCCTGGCGACGATTCGGGAAACCATTCGATTCTGCGAGGTATGCGGAAACGTGGCCGACGATTCGCGTTGCTCGATTTGTCGCGACCCTCGGCGCCGCGGCGACATGATCTGTGTCGTGGAAGAAGCCAAGGACGTAATCGCCATCGAACGCACCCGGGAATTCCGTGGCACGTACCACGTACTGGGTGGCGCCATCAGCCCCATCGATGGCATTGGCCCGGGCGACCTGCGCATCGCCCAACTGCTGGAACGACTGCGGGACACGTCAATCACCGAGGTGATTCTGGCCACCGACCCCAACCTCGAGGGCGAAGCGACCGCCACCTATCTGGCCCGACTGCTGGCCGACTTTGGTATCACGATTACGCGTTTGGCCAGCGGATTGCCCGTCGGCGGCGACCTCGAATACGCCGACGAGGTCACCCTCGGCCGTGCGTTCGAGGGACGCACCCGCCTGTAACCGCGCAAAAACCGCTAGAATTGCCCCCAGAGTGGGCAGCGCCGCCGAGCTCGATTCTGTGTCCCTCAATCGAAGAGATCATCGTGTCGCTTATCGTACAAAAATTTGGCGGTTCCTCCGTCGCTGATGCCGAGAGCATCATGCGTGTGGCGCGCCGCATTGTGGCCACTCGTGACGCCGGAAACGACGTCGTCGTAGCCGTCTCGGCAATGGGCGACACCACCGACGAACTCGTCGACCTGGCCCACCAGATCACCGACGACCCGGACCCCCGCGAAATGGACATGCTGCTGACCACCGGTGAGCGCATCTCGATGGCACTGTTGGCGATGGCCATCAAGAGCCTCGGCCACGAGGCCCGTTCGTTCACCGGCAGCCAGGCCGGCATGATGACCGATGCACAGCACGGTGCCGCGCGCATCGTCGGCGTCACCCCCGAACGTGTCCAAGAAGCGCTGGCCGAAGGCGCCATCGCCATCGTCGCCGGCTTCCAAGGGTTCAACCGTGACTCGCGTGACATCACCACCCTGGGTCGTGGCGGCAGTGACACCACCGCCGTCGCGCTGGCCGCCGCGCTCAACGCCGACGTGTGTGAAATCTATACCGACGTGGATGGCGTGTTCACCGCCGACCCCCGCGTCGTACCGATGGCCCACAAGGTCGACGTGATCACCAGCGAAGAAATGCTGGAACTCGCTGCCGCCGGAGCCAAGGTCCTGCACATCCGTGCCGTTGAATACGCGCGTCGCCACGGCGTGACCCTGCACGTGCGCTCAAGTTTTGCCGACAAAGTAGGCACAATCGTTGTTTCCGCGAGAGGAGAAAACATGGAAGAGCCCATCATCACCGGTGTTGCCGGGGACCTGAGCGAAGCAAAGATCACCGTCGTGGGTGTTCCCGACATTCCGGGTAAGGCCGCCGAGATTTTCACCATCGTCGCCGGTTCCGGTGCGAACATTGACATGATCGTGCAGAACGTCTCTGTCGCCGCGACCGGACTCACCGACATCTCGTTCACTCTGCCCAAGACCGATGGCGCAAAGGTGCTCGATGCTCTGAACAGCAACAAGGACTCGGTCGGGTTCGTCGAACTGGCCTACGACGAGAACATTGGCAAGCTGTCCGTCGTCGGTGGCGGCATGCGAACCAACGCGGGAGTTTCGGCTCAGCTGTTCACCGCGTTGTTCAACGCCGGCATCAACATCGAGATGATCTCGACCTCTGAAATCCGCATCTCGATCGTGACCCGCGCCGACCTGCTGAAGCAGGCCATGCAGGTCGTTCACACCGCATTTGGTCTTGATGGCGACACAGAAGCCATCGTCTACGCAGGAACGGGGCGCTAAACATGGGCGTACGTATTGGTGTTGTCGGTGCAACCGGTCAGGTTGGTGCCGTAGTTCGCGAGCTGCTGAGCGCGCGCGAATTCCCCGTCGACGAGATTCGTTTCTTCGCGTCGGCACGTAGCGCCGGAAAGGTTATCCCTTTCAACGGTCGTGACATTGTTGTCGAGGACGCCGAAACCGCAGACCCCACCGGTCTGGACATCGCCATCTTCAGTGCTGGTGCAACCCTGTCCAAGGCCCAGGCCCCCCGATTCGCCGCGGCCGGAGTGACCGTGGTCGACAACTCGAGCGGCTGGCGCATGGACCCCGAGGTTCCGCTGGTCGTTGCCGAGGTGAACCCTCACGCAATCGACGAGGCCGTCAAGGGCATCATCGCGAACCCTAACTGCACCACGATGGCGGCCATGCCCGTCCTGAAGCCGTTGGACACCGAGGCCGGCCTCGAACGACTCACCGTATCGACCTACCAGGCCGTGTCCGGCGCCGGACTTGCCGGCGGCGAAGAACTGCTGTCGCAAGCCAAGGCCGTTGTCGCACAGGACGCCATGGGCCTGGTCCACAACGGTGACGCCGTCGAGTACCCCCTGCCCGTCAAGTTCCCCAAGAACATTGCGTTCAATGTGATCCCCTTGGCGGGTTCGATTGTGGACGATGGCGACAACGAGACCGACGAGGAAAAGAAGCTGCGCAACGAGTCGCGCAAGATTCTGGAACTTCCCGGCCTCAAGGTTGCGGGCACCTGTGTGCGCGTACCCGTCTTCACCGGACACTCGCTGTCGATTCACGCACAGTTCGGCAAGGCCATCACTCCCGAGCGCGCTCGCGAACTGCTGTCCGCCGCACCCGGTGTGAAGCTCGACGAGGTTCCGACCCCTCTGGTGGCTGCCGGCGCTGACCCCAGCTTTGTGGGACGCATCCGTCAAGACCAGTCGGTTGACGACAACAAGGGTCTCGTGCTGTTCATCTCGAACGACAACTTGCGCAAGGGTGCGGCACTGAACGCTGTGCAGATTGCCGAAGTTGTCGCCCAGAAAAAGGGCCTGATCTAGTCAGCTGATACGTTTTTCGCGGGCCGCTCGGATAACCATCTGGGCGGCCACAAACGTAACGAGGCACGCCAGCAGTGTGTTCGCGACAGCGGGGTCCACCGCATGTGCGGCCCACACGCCAAGGGGCGACAAGGCTGCGGCCATCACGCCCACCATCAGCCCGTCTCGGATATTGACGAGGCCCGCCCGCAGATTGCCGACGGTGCCCGTGATGGCAGCGGGAGCCATCGCCATCAACGACAGGGCCTTGGCCAGCAGGTCGCTGACACCAAAGACCAGCACGAGCGCCGGCACGGCGATGAGCCCGCCACCAACACCCAGAAGTCCGGCCAAAAACCCCATCACGCTTCCCAAAGCAACGAGGCCCAGGACCACCGGCACGCTCCATTCCAGGGCGGAGTCGCGAACGGGCAGGGACACAAACAGGCTGACCGCGGTGAGAAGGAGGATGGCGGCAAACGCGTACCTAATGGTGGCGACGGGCAGCGCCCTCATCGCACGTGAACCGAGTGGGGCGAAGGCCACCGATCCCACGGCAATGATTGCCGCGAAGCCGATCTGGGTCGCATCGAAACCGGGTGTCACCAGGTACGAAACTGACCCGCTGATGGCGGTGGCGACGATGGCCAGCAGCGAGGTTGCCGATGCCCGGCGCTGGTCGTACAGTGCCAGAAATGTCAGTAATGGTACGATGATAACTCCACCACCCACCCCAAAAAAGCCGGCAAAGATGCCAGCAATTGCGCCGATTACTAGAAGTTTTGTTCGGCCCGCGGGGTGTGACGGGGTGACTTTTCTCACCTCTGAAGCCTAATGTGCAAGGGATAGGATTAAAGACGTGCAAAAGACCGTCGACGTCGTCATCGTAGGTGGTGGCATCATGAGTGCCACCCTCGGAACTCTCCTCCAGAAGCTAGAACCCAGCTGGTCGATCGAACTCTATGAGCGCCTCGGTGCACCCGCCGAGGAATCGACGAACCCGTGGAACAACGCCGGCACCGGGCACGCCGCACTGTGCGAATTGAACTACACCCCCGAACTCGCGGACGGCAGTATCGGCACCGCGGGTGCAATCAAGGTCAACGAACAATTCCAGGTTTCGCGTCAGTTCTGGGCGACCCTCGTCAACGAGGGCACCCTGCCATCGCCCGAGAGCTTCATCGTTCCGGTTCCCCACATGAGCTTCGTCTGGGGTGAAAAGAACGTCGACTATCTGCGCCGCCGTTTTGACGCACTCAAGGATCACCCGCTGTTCACCGGCATGAAGTACACCGAGGACCCCGCTGTCATCCACCAGTGGGCGCCTCTGCTCATGCCCGGTCGCGCAAAGAACGAACCCGTCGCCGCAACTTTCTATGCCGAGGGCACCGACGTGAACTTCGGTGCGTTGACCGAATCCCTGCTCGATGCCCTGCGCGCGGGCGGAGCTACGGTGCGCATGCACACCACGGTCACGTCGATCACGCGCACAAAGGATGGGCTGTGGAAGGTCGCCGTTCGCAACGAAATCGGCAAAACTCCGTCCGAGGTCCACGCGAAGTTCGTCTTTGTCGGCGCTGGCGGTTACGCGTTGAACCTGCTTCAGCGCGCCGGAATCCCCGAAATCAAGGGCTTCGCAGGTTTCCCCGTCTCGGGCCAGTTCTATCGTTGCGATGACCCCGCGGTCGTCGCACAGCACCAGGCCAAGGTCTATGGGCGCGCCTCGGTGGGCGCACCACCCATGTCGGTTCCTCACTTGGACACTCGCCTCGTCGACGGTGAAACGAGCCTGCTGTTCGGACCCTATGCGGGGTTCACGCCCAAGTTCTTGAAGTCGGGTTCGCTGCTGGACCTGTTCCGTTCGATTCGACCCGGCAACCTCGTGGGAATGATCCAGGTTGCGTTGACCAACTTTGGGTTGGTCAAGTACCTCGCCACCGAGGTCTTTGCAACCCCGGCGAAGCGTGTCCGCAGCTTGCGCGAATACTTCCCCCAGGCCGACCCCTCGAAGTGGTACCTCTACAACGCCGGCCAGCGCGTGCAGGTCATCAAGACGGACCCCGAGAAGGGCGGAATCTTGCAGTTCGGCACCGAAGTTGTCGCACACAAGGACGGTTCGATTGCCGGCCTGTTGGGCGCATCGCCCGGGGCTTCGACCGCAGTTTCCGCCATGCTTGACGTGCTCGAAAAGTGTTTCCCGCAGCGCATGAACATCTGGCGTGAACAGATCGTCGAGATGATCCCGTCCTACGGAACTGTGCTGTCGGACGACCCCAAGGCCACCGCAGCGTCGCTGAAGCGCACCGCCAAGGCTCTGGGCCTCTCCTAAAGCACCGCGCGGGGCGGCCTAAGACAGGCCGGCGACGCGTTTGAGATGTGCTAACCTCAGAAAATGAAAAGTTTTCTCAGAAAGCCTTTTCGCATTTCGCTCGTTGTCGTCGGATGTTGTGGTCTCGTATTCCTAGCGCTATCGGGCGAGCTGCCCTTGACTCCGGGGTATAGCACTGTGTCCGCAGAAACCGGGCAGGTCGGGCGAGGCTGGCCAGAACAGTTCCAAGATTCTGCGACCGAAGCAGAACTTGAGTTTGTGAAGACACAGCTTCCCGCGCTAATTGCAAAGGACACTGGGTTAAGCAGTTTTTCGCGGGAGCAGATAAAGGATCCCGAATGGTTATCAGCCAATCTAGAGGGCGCATCGATACAAGAGGCGGCTGAAAAAATTTGGAAGCCCAGCATGGTGGAGAAGCGGGTGGAAGAAGTAAAGGCGGGAATAGAACTCGTTGCTACCGAGACCGACCCGAAGTTTTACACCGCCAATGAATTCACGGTCACGCGGTGGTTGGGTGTTGATGTCAACATAAAGCCCGGACGTGCGGTTTTCGAAGGACGGCATTCCTACTATTCGAATGGGGAATGGTTCCGCGACGCTGTGTTGAGGTGGGAAGTCGAGTTTGAGATTAAGGGTGAGGCCGCACAGTCAGTGCTGTTGCTCGGCAGGATTACAGGATTTCGAGAAAGTTACTAGTAGCTCATCGCTGCCCGCTAAATCGACTGCGGCAAAGGTCCTCGTAATCGGATGACACAAGCACCGAGCGGGTCGGCCTACGACAGGCCGGCGACGCGTTCCAGGAATGCGTCGACGAGGTGGTTGGCGCGAGCCCGGGCGTCGGCCGCGCACGCACCGGTCTGGGCCAGCATGATGTCGGGGTTCATGCCAAAGTTTTCCACCTGAGTGCGCCCCGGCCCATCCAGCCAGACGTCGAGAATTTCGGGTGTGATCTCGGGGTGGAACTGCAGGCCGAGCGTACGGTTAATCACGAACGCTTGGGGTGCATACGGGTTTCGCGCGATCTCGGTCGCACCGGGTGGCACGACGAATCGGTCGAAATGGTATTGGAACCACGGCCCTTCACCGATCAGCGAATGATCGTCGCTGTGAATCGCTGTCCAGCCCACTTCACCGCGGGGAGCCGGGGCGACGGACCCACCCATCGCGCGTGCGACCAGTTGGCCGCCAAAGCAAATCCCCAACACAGGGTGGTTCGCTCGAACAGCCTCGCCTACCCAGTCCAGCTCGGGTTGCAGCCAGTTGCCGATGCAGCCGTCGTCCCATGCGCCCCACGGAGCTCCCAGGGGAACGAGCAGGTCGTAGTCGCGGAAGTCGGGAAACTCGCGAGCGATGTTGGGCTGGTGGTAGGAAGATTCGGGGACGACGAGGATCTCGTCCAATTCGAATCCGCGTTCGATGAGTCGTTCACCGACCAATCCCACGGGGGTCATGTGGTCGTGCTGGATGACAAGAGCCTTCATGATGTCTATTCTGCCCTTCGCGTGGTCGCCACGGCGTCGCAGCTGCAATTAGGCGGTTCGGCCGACCTTTGCCCGGTAGCCCATCACCACGTTACGCATGCCAATGCCACAAACTCCCACAAGTTCGTCATCGCGGTAGTAGCCGACCACGAATTCGTCGTCGTCGAACGTGTTGTGCAACAGTTCGCTGCGGTTCGCAAGTCCCACGATTCCATAGGCGAGCATGTGGATGTCGTACTGGTCGGACCAGAACGAGGGCACCGGCGCGAATCGTGCGGCGACCGCCTCGGCGGTGTCATCGCCGGCACGCTGCAGGGCGACAATTTGTGCGACACGCTTTGCCGTGTCCGTGGGGATGTTCCAGTGCTCAACACGACGTTCGATGTCATCAAACAACGGGTTGGGGAAACGCGCAACGTCGCCAAGCGCGAAGACGTTGGGGACAACAGTTCCGTCCATGCGCAACGCCTGCATTGCTCCGTTTGTCAGAACACCATCACTGAGGTCCAGTTCGTTCCCTGCGAGCCATTCGACGTTGGGGATCGACCCAATCGCTTCGATGAGCACGTCACAGTCGAGGCGGGTGCCATCGTCGAGCACGACGCCCTCGATGCGGTCGTCGCCGACGGTGTCCGCGATGCGGCTCGACATGCGGAGGGTGGTGCCCTTTTCTTCGTGGCGTGCGCGCACCCACTGGGCGAAATCTAGTCCGAGGTACCGAGCAATCGGTTCGACACCGGGTGCAACGATGGTGACATCGCACCCCAGCTTGCGGGCGGTTGCGGCGGTCTCGCAGCCGATGAATCCGGCGCCATAGACGACAACCTTGGCGCCGGGCTTCAGAGCCGCGCGCAGGGCGATGGCGTCGTCAAGGTTGCGGACCGCGTGGCGGCCGTTCATGACGGGGTTTGCCCACTCGGCGCGCTTGGATCGAATTCCGGTGGCGATGATCAGGGCCGAATAGCTGTGGCTGCGACCGTGTTCGTCTGTAACCGAATTGGTGTCCAGGTCGGCACGTTCGATGCGGGTGTTGAGAATCCAGTTGACGTCGGCTGTCGCTTCGCGCTGGGGAAATTGCACGGCCTCAAGCGAGACATCACTCGCGAGGACTTCTTTGGACAGGGGAGGTCGGTTGTAGGGCGGGTAGGGTTCATCACCGAAGGCAGTGATGGGGCCCGTGTAGCCGGCACGTCGCAGTGCTTCGGCTACACGGAGCCCACCCATTGAGGCTCCGACAATGATGACGGGGTCGCTCATTGTCTTAGTCGACGATGAAGATCGCCTGCATGGGGCAGATGTCGATTGCGGCTTCGACGTTGCCGCGTTCCGAGTCGTCTGCTTCTGCGGTGTATTCCAGCTTGTCGTCCGAGTTGAGGCGGAAGATTTCGGGTGCCTCGAACACGCACTGACCGTAGTGCTGGCACTTGGTCATGTCGACGTCAATTTTGATGGTCATTGCTATTCCTTTTCTTCAACGGTGGAAGGGTAGAGGTCCTTCGACGGGGTGCGGATTCCGCGGTACTCCCAGTCACCACCCAGAGCGGTCGAGACGACCTCTTCGGATTCGGTGGGCTGTGCGCCCACGTCGGTGCGGATGGGGGTGGGACCCTCGACGATGTGGTTACGCAGCACGCCAAGGCCTTCGACCTCGACCTCGACGATGTCACCGGGGAACACGGGGCGGCTGAACGCGGGGGTGCCGCTGAACAGGATGTCGCCGGGGACCAGCGTGATGGTGCGCGCGATATCGGCGACCAGGTAGTGCATGTCCCATTCCATGTTGTCGGTGTTGTCTTCCTGCTTGACTTCACCGTTCACCTTGGTGCGGATGATCTTGTTTCGGAAGTCCCAGTCGGTGACAAGTCCGGGGCCGATGGGGCCCAGGGTGTCGCTGCCCTTGACGCGCAGCATCGAACCGGCGTCGGTGTCGCGGAAGTCGTGCAGACCGTAGTCGTTACCGATGGTGTAGCCGGCAATGTATTCGCCGGCGTCCTCGGGTGCGATGTTGCGGCAGGTCTTGCCGATCACGATGACGATTTCACCCTCATAGTTGAGCCACTTGCAGCCGGCGGGGCGAACAACCGCAGCATCGTGCGAGTTGAGGGCCGTGATTGGCTTGTGGAAGTATGTCGGAGCCTCGGGAAGCTTCGTCATGAATTCCTTGGTGCGGCTGTCGTAGTTCAGGTGAACCGCGATGGCCTTGGTGGGCTCGACGGGGGGAAGGTGCAGCGCGTCGACGATGGCGACACGACGGCCGTCACCGGCGACGAGCTCTTCGCCGTCACGGACTACTTGGGTGGGGTACCCGTCCAGCAGAATTCGACGATATTCAGTCACGCGACAGCCTTACATCCTTGGGAAGGGGGAATCCACCTTCGGGTTCATCAAACCACACGTGAACCTGGCCGGTTCCGACCGAGTTCTCGTACTTCGAGTACAGCTCGCCGGGTGCGGTGTTCAGTTCTTCACCGGTTGCACCGGCCATCATCAGCCAGTGGCCGAACATGCCCTCGGGGCGGTACTTCATGAACTGAGGCATGGTCTCGAGGATCTGGGCGTGGTCGCCGGCCTGCATCCATTCGAGGCGTTCTTCGTCCGCGGCACGAGCCTCGGGGCTAAAGATGTGGCTGGGGTCGCTGGCTTCGTGCTTACGCAGGTCGCGGAGCTTGTAGAACGTGTGGCTCAGTGCGCCCGATGCGAGCAGCAGGACCTTGCGGTCGCTGTCGCGGATGGCCTCGCCGATGGCACGACCAGCACGCAGGAAGTCCTCGGTGGTCGCGGTCTGTGCCAGCGAAACCGAGATCCACTTCTTGTCCTTCAGTCCGCGGCCCAGGTAGTGCCACAGGTTGATGGTTGCATAGAAGATGGGCAGGTGGTCGTCCTCGATGGGGGTGATCCAGGTGCCGTTCTTTTCGTCATAGTTCGCCATGGCCTTCGCCAGTTCGGGGTCGCCCTTGAACGAGTAGGGAATCTGGCTCATGCCACGGGGGAGTTCCTCCGAGGTGAACAGGCCGCTGCGGTGGTCCTGAGCGGTGACGACGAACTCGACGGTGGTGAACCAGTGCGAGTCGAGCACGATCACGGTGTCGTAGTCGAGCGTGTCGAACTTGTCGACGCGCATCTTCTCGAGGCCCGGAACGAGCGAGATTTCCATGCCCTCGTTGAGCTCCTTGCGGGTCTCTTCGGGGAGCATGATGGTGGGGACGTGTGCGATCAGTGCCGCACCAACTACCTTGCCCATTGTTATTCCTTCCATCCGTTGGGGGATACGACGGTGTTCTTTACATCGGCGTAGAAATCGAACGACCAGGTGCCGCCTTCGCGGCCGATTCCGGACTTGCGCGAACCACCGAAGGGTGCGCTGAGGTCGCGGACGAAGAAGCAGTTCACCCAGATGGTTCCAGCGACCAGCTGCGAGGTCACGTGGTCGGCGTGTTCGCGGTTTCCGGATACGAGGCAGGCTGCGAGACCAAATTCGGTGCCATTGGCCATGGCGATCAGTTCTTCGTCGGTGCGGAAGGTCTGCATGGTGAGGACGGGGCCAAAGATTTCGCTGGTGACGATTTCGCTGCCCACGGGCGGGTTCTTGAACAGGGTCGGCTTGAAGAACAGGCCGCCCAGGTCGCCGTTGGGCTCGCCGCCCCACAGAACCTCGATGCCCTCACCCTTGGCGCGGTCGACGAATCCCTTGATTCGTTCAAAGTGCACGGGGTGAATCTGGGGCCCGATGTCGGTCGAGAGGTTGCGGGGATCGCCCTGCTTGAGGGTGGCCACCTTGGCGCGGAACTTTTCGGCGAATTCGTCGGCGACGTCTTCGTGGACGAGCACGCGGGTGCCCGAGAGGCAGACCTGGCCGGCGTTGTCGTACTGTTCGACGGCCAGTTCGGCGGCGAGGTCGAGGTCGGCGTCACCGAGGACGATGATGGGGCTCTTGCCGCCCAGTTCGAACGAGAGCGGGGTCAGGTTGTCGGCGGCGGCCTTGGCGATTACCTTCGCGGTGGGCACGCTTCCTGTGAACGAGATGCGCGAGATGCCGGGGTGCGATACCAGGGGCATGCCCGTGACGCGGCCCAGACCGTTGACGACGTTGAACACACCGGCGGGGATTCCGGCCTGAACGGTGAGGTCGGCGAAGAACGAGGCGCTGAGCGGGGTCCACTCTGCGGGCTTGAGGACGACGGTGTCACCGGCGGCCAAGGCGGGGCCGATCTTCCAGGTGGCGAGCATCAAGGGTGCGTTCCAGGGGGTGATCAGCGCGACGACGCCCGAGGGGTCCCAGCTGATGTTGTTGCTGTGTCCGCGGGTTTCGAATGCGGGGTGGTGAAGCTTGTTGATTGCCCAGTCGGCAAAAAAGCGAATGTTCAGCGCAACACGTGGCATCACGCCGCGGCGGTGTGAGCGCAATAGCGATCCGTTATCCATGG
>CAZRHP010000005.1:34311-52855 GCA_964599975.1 uncultured Gulosibacter sp. | reverse complement strand
GAAACGACGCGTTCCACACGGCACGACGGATACCGCCCTCGGGTGCGACGCGCTTCCACGCAAAGTCGAAACGCATGTAGCCAGCCTTGTTATATGAACCCGCCTGATGAGCATCGTCACCCAGCGTCTGACGCAGTGCCGCGTGAACGAGGTGTGTGGCCGAGTGTGCCTGTGCGGCGCGCAGGCGGTTGGTCTGATCGACCATCGATGTCGCAAGTACCCCAGTACCGACCTCGCCCTCGCGCACCTGAACAGTGTGCGAAATCAAACCACCCACGGGCTTCTGAACGTCAAGAACATCGAGCACAAAGCCGTTACCCACAATGGTTCCCTCGTCGGCATCCTGTCCACCCGATTCCGCCCAGAGGCTGGTCTCGGCCAGGATGATTTCGATGGAGTCACCGGCCGAGGCACGAGTAACGGATCCGCCATCCTTGATGATTCCGACAACGGTCGATTCGGTGTCGAGATCGGTGTAACCGGTAAAGACGGTCTCGCCCTGCTTGCGGAACTCGGAATAGACGGAAAGGTCGGCGAGGGTTCCACGCTTGGACTTGGCGTCGGCCTTGGCGCGGGTGCGCTGTTCGGTCATCAAAGAATCAAAGACGCCACGGTCGACCGACAGTCCGGCCTCTTCGGCCATCTCGAGCGTCAAGTCGATGGGGAAACCGTAGGTGTCGTGCAGGAGGAACGCGGTGTTACCCGGCAGTTCGGTCTTCTTGTCGGCCTTGGTGTCCGTCACGGCGAGGTCGAGAATCTGGGTACCGGCGGCGAGAGTGCGCAGGAAGGTTTCCTCCTCGGCCAGCGCGGTACGGGCAATGCGGTCGTAGTGGGTTTCCACCTCGGGGTACGAACCCTTCATGGCGTCACGTGATGCCGCAAACAGCTCACCGAATACGGGAGCATCAACGCCCAACAGTCGCATCGAGCGGATCGAGCGACGCATCAGACGACGCAGAATGTATCCGCGTCCCTCGTTGCCCGGGGTAACACCATCGCTCATGAGCATCAGCGACGAGCGCACGTGGTCCGCAATCACACGCATGCGGACATCGTCGTCGTGGTCGGCGCCATAGCGACGACCCGACAATTCCGATGCCATGTCGAGCACGGGACGAACCTGGTCAGTCTCGTACATGTTGTCGACGCCCTGCTTGATGAACGCCACGCGTTCCATACCCATGCCGGTGTCAATGTTCTTCTGGGGAAGTTCACCCAGAATCGTGAATTCGGTCTTGCTGCGAACGTCATTGATCAGGTACTGCATGAACACAAGGTTCCAGATCTCGAGGTACCGAGTGTCGTCCACCGCGGGGCCGCCGTCGGGTCCGAATTCGGGACCGCGGTCGTAATAGATTTCCGAGCAGGGGCCAGCAGGGCCGGGCTGTCCGGTCGACCAGTAATTGTCGGACTTGCCCATGCGCTGAATTCGCTCTTCGGGAAGTCCCGCCACGCGACGCCAGATGTCAATGGCCTCATCGTCTTCTTCATAGACCGTGACCCAGAGGTCCTTCTCGTCAAAGCCCAACCCGCCATCGGCCTCGGAGCTGGTCAGCAGCTCCCATGCGTAGGTGATTGCGCCCTCTTTGAAATAGTCACCGAACGAGAAGTTTCCGTTCATCTGAAAGAAGGTGCCGTGACGAGTCGTTTTGCCGACTTCTTCGATGTCCAGGGTGCGTATGCACTTCTGGACGCTGGTGGCGCGAGGGAACGGAGCAGGGACCACTCCGGTCAGATACGGAATAAATGGCACCATGCCGGCGACCGTGAACAACAGAGTGGGGTCGTCGGACACCAACGACGCCGAGGGCACCACGGTGTGACCGTTCTTTTCGAAATACGTCAACCAACGGCGCTGGATCTCAGAGGTTTTCATGGTGTCCTTCAGTGTGCGGTCTAAGCGGAAGCGTCGGTGCGGTGTTCGTCGTCACGGTCGCGAAAACCGTCCGAGACACCGTCCGTAAATTCAGAAATGCGGGCATTGATTTCGTCAAAAAGTGCGGCACCGCGAGGGTCTCGGGCGATGAGGTGTCCCAGAACGAGACCGGACAACACACCGGCGACGAACGTCAGCAATTTTTTCAACGGAAATCCCCCTTTCCTCGAGTCTACCCGAGGTACACAACAGGGGGTGGGCCATGGCCCACCCCCTGCAGGTGAATAGCGACTAGCGTGCTGCGTAGTACTCGACCACGAGCTGAACTTCACAGGTCACGGGAACTTCGGCGCGCTTGGGGCGGCGAAGCAGACGTGCCTCGAGCTTCTCGAGTGCGACCTCGAGGTAGCCGGGAACTGCGGGAAGAACGTCGCGGTGGATGCCGGTAGCGGCGTCCTGGAACAACGGGGTTTCTTCCGAGCGGGGCTTGACGTGGATCATCTGGCCGGGCTTGACGCGGAACGAGGGGCGGTCAACGAGCTGTCCGTCCACCAGGATGTGGCGGTGAACAACCATCTGACGTGCCTGAGCGATGGTACGAGCGAAGCCTGAACGCAGAACCAGAGCCTCGAGACGCATTTCCAGCAGCTCGACCAGGTTTTCACCGGTCAGACCTGCGGTGCGGCGTGCCTCGTTGAAGGTGTTGCGAAGCTGAGCCTCACGGATGCCGTACTGGGCGCGAAGACGCTGCTTCTCGCGCAGACGAGTAGCGAAGTCACCTTCCGACTTGCGCTTGGTGCGGCCGTGCTGACCGGGAGGGTAAGAACCGTCGGCCATGAGGCGTGCAGCCTTGGGGGTAAGAGCGATTCCGAGTGCGCGCGAAAGGCGAACCTTGGCGCGGGTACGTGACTTGTCCGACACGATAATCCTTTTCGTTGCAGGGAAAGATGGAGTGTCTCCGGATTAGAGGAGACGAAGTTTTGACCACATCAAACGCTGGCTACCGGCGTTCGCTGTTGGTGAGTGATGCAGCCGCGCTTCAACTCACCGCAGTGGAACTCATTCAATCTAGCAGACGAGGTCGGTTTTTTCCAGCTAGGACCCGCCCAATACCCCGCGAATTCGGTCGAGTCGATCCGCGAGTTCCTTTTCCCGACCGATTCCCTTGGGAACGTAATACTCCGCACGCTCGCCGTCACGATACGACTGATGCGCGATTGCGCCGGGAACGTCGTGCGGGTACACATACCCCTGTCCGTGTCCGAGCCGAGCAGCCCCCGGGTAGTGGGCATCCCGTAAATGCTGCGGGACGGGTTCGAATCGACCCTCACGCACATCTTTGATAGCGGAATCGATCGCAAGAATGACCGAATTGGATTTCGGGGCCAAGGACAGGTGAATTGTCGCTTCGGCCAAAGGAATTCGCCCCTCGGGCATACCTATCATGTTGACGGCGTCGGCGGCCGCTGTGGCGATGGTGAGGCACGAGGGGTCGGCGACACCGATGTCCTCCGCCGCGGAAATAATCAACCGTCGCGCGATGAAGCGGGCGTCTTCTCCGGCCTCGATCATGCGGGCGAGGTAGTGCAGTGCGGCATCGACGTCACTGCCGCGAATCGACTTGATGAACGCACTAATGACGTCGTAGTGCTCGTCCCCCGACCTGTCGTATCGCAGCAACGCTCGGTCACTGGCCGTCGCGATGGTGTCCTCGGTGATGGTGGACCCGGGTTCGAGCATTGCCGAACTGGCATCCAGCAGAGTCAAGGCTCGTCGCGCGTCACCCGAGGCGAGCCTCACGATGACGGCAATTGCCTCGTCGGTCAGGTCATGCAAACCGTTGAGCCCCCACGGCGACTGAACGGCACGCGAAATCACCGTGGTCACGTCCTCGTCAGTCAACGGCTTGAGGGTCAGCAGCAGGGAACGGCTGAGCAGTGGGGTAATGACCGAAAACGAGGGGTTTTCGGTGGTGGCGGCGACCAACGTGACCCAACCGCGTTCCACTCCCGGCAACAGTGCGTCCTGCTGCGCCTTGGTGAAACGGTGAATTTCGTCGAGGAACAGCAGAGTTCCGCGGCCACTGTCCGATTGGCGGTTGACCGCGTCCTCCATGACCCGGCGAACGTCCCTCACACCCGCAGTGACGGCGGAAAGTTCCTCGAAATGACGATCCGAGGACACGGACAGAGCGTGGGCCAGAGTCGTCTTCCCCGTTCCGGGTGGGCCCCACAGAATGACCGAGACAGCGGGGCCGTTACCCGTAGCGGCGAGGCGACGCAATGGCGACCCCGCACCCAAGAGGTGTTGTTGACCCACGACCTCGTCGAGCGAACGCGGACGCATGCGAACTGCGAGCGGCTGGGCGCCCGCAAAGAGTCCGTTTACATCCACTACCCCATCTTAGGTTGCGGGGCGGACGCCGAATTGGCGGATTACGGACAGGTAACAAAGCCCGCGAGCACTGATGTCGCGCGGTGTGAGTGTGTACGCTTAAGAAGTTGTCTAAAACGAAGGTTGAGCTCACAGTGGCAAACGAAAAATGGGGTCGCGTCGCAAGCGACGGAACCGTATCGGTGAACGATGGTGGTTGGCGTGTCGTCGGCCAGTACCTCGACGGTGACACCGACGCCGCACTCGCATTCTACGAACGCAAGTTCGCTGACCTGGACAGCCAGGTTCTGTTGCTGGAACAGCGTTCACGCGCCAAGGCTCCCGCCAAGGACCTGATCGCCGCCGTCGAAACTCTCGCCATCGCACTCGCGCAGCCCAACGTCGTCGGCAACATTGCCGCTTTGCGTGCACGCGTCGCGACCATCAGCGAAGGCCTCGCCTCGGTCAAGGAAGAACAGGACGAAGCCAGCAAGGCGGCATCGGCAGAATCTCTTGCACGCCGCGAGGCCATCGTTGCCCGCGCCGAGGAATTGTCCGCACAGAGCGACGAGTCCGTTCACTGGAAGAAGACGGCCGACGAACTCGCGTCGCTGTTCGAGCAGTGGCAGGCCGAGCAGAAGTCCGCAGCACGGGTCGCCAAGAAGACCGCTGACGAACTGTGGGGCCGATTCCGTGCCGCCCGTCAGTCGTTCGACCGTCGTCAGCGAGCGTTCTTTGCCTCGCGTCACACCGCAGAACGCGACGCCAAGCAGCGCAAGAACGACCTGATCGACCGCGCCACAGCGCTGGGCGAGCGTGGCGCTCAGGCTCTGGGCGAATACCGCCGCCTGCTGGACGAATGGAAGACCGTTCCCCGCATGGCCAAGAGCGTCGACGACGCATTGTGGGCCAAGTTCAAGGCCGCCGGTGACGCGCTGTACCAGGCCGGTGACGCCGAGTGGGCTGAAAACCTCGCACAGAAGACCGCCCTGTTGGCCGAGCACGCATGGATTGAAACCGAAAAGGACCTGCAGAAGGCTCTTCAGGGAATGCGCAAGCTGGGTGACGCCTGGTCGAAGGTCGGTCGTGTCGCACGTGACGTCGAGCGCGACATCAACGCCAAATTCCACGCAATCGAAAAGTCGGTGCGTTCGCGCGAAGCCGAGCACCTCGACAAGACGAACCCCGAAAAAATCGCCCGCAGCCAGGGATTTGCGGCGCAGGTCGAGGCATCCATCGAGGCCCTCGAGGCTGAGCTCGCCGCCGCACAGGCCGCGAAGTCGACGGCCGCCGTCGACAAGCTGACCGCCGAAATCGCCGCCAAGCGCGAATGGCTCAAGGCCCTCGGCTAAATCGGTACCCGAAAAACAAAAACGGCCGGCTCACAAGAGTCGGCCGTTCTTGTCTGTGGACTACCCCGCCTTGACGCGGTACACGTCGTAGACGGCCTCGATTCGGCGAACGGCGTTGAGCAAACGGTCGAGGTGAACGGTGTCACTCATCTCGAACAGGAACCGGCTCGTCGCCAAGCGGTTGACATCGGTCGCAACCGAGGCGCTAAGAATGTTGACGTGGTGTTCGGACAGAACCCGCGTGATGTCCGACAACAGACCGCCGCGGTCCAACGCCTCGACCTGAATGTGGACTCGGAATATGCTCTTGTTCGACGGGGCCCATTCGACCTCGATGAACCGTTCCTTTTCCGATTCGAAGGACGCAACGTTCGGGCAGTCGGATCGGTGAATCGAGACGCCGCTCCCCCGAGTCACAAACCCGATGATGCCGTCACCGGGAACCGGCGTACAGCACTTGGCGAGTTTCACGAGGATATCCGAGGCGCCCTTCACGAGCACACCCGAGTCGTTGAGCTTTAGAGTCGTGGGCTTGCTGGTGGGAACGATGAAAGTTTCGTCATCGTGGTCGTGTGCCAGTGCGGTGATTTTTTCCAGCACGGACTGGGCCGAAATGCGGCCCTCGCCCAACGCCACGTACAGAGTGTCAATGTCGTTGAGGTGCAGCGACTGAGAAATATGCGTCAGGTTGTCGGCGGACAACAACTGGTTCAGTGGCAGGTTGCGCTTGCGCACTGCCTTGACGAGCAGTTCCTTGCCCTGTTCGATCGCATCGTCGCGACGTTCCTTCTGGAACCAGGCGCGGATCTTGGACTTGGCCCGCTGGCTTTGCACAAAATTCAACCAGTCCTGGCTCGGTGCCGCGTCCTGGCTCTTCGAGGTCAGCACCTCGACCGAATCGCCGCTGTTCAGAGTGGAGTCCAGCGGAACGAGGCGGCCGTTGACCTTGGCGCCCATCGCCCGATGCCCGACCTCAGTGTGTACCGCATAGGCAAAGTCGACCGGGGTCGCACCAGCGGGCAGACCGATGACCTTCCCGCCGGGGGTAAAAACATAAACTTCCTTGGCGCCGATCTCGAAACGCAAGGTGTCGAGGAATTCCGTGGGGTCCTCGGTCTCGGCCTCCCAGTCGGTGATGTGGGCGAGCCATGCCATGTTTTCATCGGCGCGAGCGTCGTCGGCGCTGGTCCCCGACGCCTGACGTTCCTTGTACTTCCAATGAGCGGCAACACCGTATTCAGCGCGACGATGCATGTCGTACGTGCGAATCTGGATCTCGACGGCACGACCACCGGGACCCACAACAGTGGTGTGCAGCGACTGATAGAGGTTGAACTTCGGTGTCGCGATGTAATCCTTGAAACGACCCGGCATGGGGTTCCATCGAGCATGGACCGCACCCAAGGCCGCATAGCAATCGCGGATTGAGTTCACGAGAATTCGGACCCCCGTGAGGTCATAAATCTCGTTGAATTCGCGCGACGACCTGATCATCTTTTGATAGATCGAGTAGTACTGCTTGGACCGACCCTTGACCTCACCCTTCACGCGGGCGGAACGCAGGTCACCCGTGATTTGGTCGATGATGTCCTGGACAAAACGTTCGCTCTCGGGAGTGCGATCCTTGACCAGCGAGTCAATCTCGACGTACAGCTTGGGGTTGAGGACGGCGAAGGACAGGTCCTCCAGCTCCCATTTGATGGTCTGGATTCCCAGGCGGTTCGCCAGTGGTGCATAAATTTCGAGAGTCTCGCGTGCCTTCTTTTCCGCCGATGCAGAGGGCACAAATCCCCAGGTCCTGGCGTTGTGCAGTCGGTCGGCAAGTTTGATGAGCAGGACGCGAATGTCCTTGGACATTGCGACGACCATCTTGCGCATCGTCTCGGCCTGGGCGCTGTCACCGTATTTCAGTTTGTCGAGTTTGGTGACGCCATCGACCAACAGTGCGATTTGGTCGCCGAAATCGACGCGCAGCATGTCGAGCGAATAATCCGTGTCCTCGACGGTGTCGTGCAGCAGGGCGGCCGCAATAGTCTTGGGGCCGCTGCCCAGTTCGAGCAGGATTTCGGCCACAGCAAGCGGGTGGGTGATGTACGGCTCGCCAGAACGACGCAGCTGTCCCTCGTGAGCCCGTTTGGCAACGTCATATGCCTTCTCGACGATGGCGACGTCGGCGCGCATGTTGGTTTGACGCAGCGACTTGAGGATACGCTCGAGCTGACCGCCCGTTTCGGACTTCGCAAAGATACGCGGCAGAAGTGAGCGCTTGAACAACGTTCCGGTGCTGGACGTGTCGCTCATGTGCGCCTTCCTCTGTCGTGTGTGTCGAGACTAGCGGACGGCTCCGTCGCCTACGCGCTCGCGAGCGACCTTGCGCGGGGTTCCCCACTTGCGGTCCTCGGGCTCGTTCTCGCGCAGGTGCGAGTAGAGCGGTGCGGCGATGAAGATCGTTGAATAGGTGCCCGCAACGATACCGATGAAGAGCGCCAGAGCGATGTCGCGCAGAGTACCTGCACCCAGTAAGACCGAACCGATGAACAGAATCGACGCGACGGGCAGAGCCGCAACAACCGAGGTGTTGATCGAACGAACCAGTGTCTGGTTCACGGCAAGGTTGACCGAGTCCGCAAAAGTGGCACCGGTCGAGCTGTGTGCGTACGTGGTGTTTTCGCGAATCTTGTCGAACACAACGACGGTGTCATACAGCGAGTAACCCAAAATCGTCAGCAGACCAATGACGGCAGCAGGCGTGACCTCGAAACCGAGGACGCCATAGATGCCGGCGGTGAGGGCAAGGTCATGGACCAGTGCAACGATTGCGGCGACCGACATCTTCCAGGTGCGGAAGTACAGGGCCATCACGATCGAGACGAGCACGAGGAAGATGGCCAACGCGCGCAGTGCCTGGGTTGTGACGTCGGCACCCCACGTGGCACCAATGAAGCTCGAGGTGACCTTCTCGACCGGGACGCTGTACGCATCGGCGAGGCTCAGCCGAAGCTGGTCCGTTTCCTCAGTCGTGAGCTGTTCCGTCTGGACGCGGATTGAGTCCTGTCCGACAACCGACACGCGCGCCTCGGCGTCGCCAATAACGGTTGCGGCGGCCTCGGTGGCAATGTCAGTGCTGACGACAGCGGGCGAAGACACACGGAATTCTGAACCGCCACGGAACTCAATACCGAAGGCGAATCCACCGCGCAAGGTGGTGATGAGCACGGCCGCTGCGATCAGAACAGCGGAGACGACGTACCAGGTCCAGCGACGGCCCACAAAGTTGAATGAGCGCTCGCCGGTGTACAGGCTGTTACCAAAATCTGTGAAGCGTGACATTAGTTACCGCCCTCCTGCTCGGCCTTGCGTTCCGCGATGGAACGACGCTTTGCGGCTTCTTTTGCGACACCCGCACGCTTGGTGGCCGTGACATCGGTGGCTACGGCGAACTGCGCGCGACCACGATAGACGGCGCCCAGTGCGTGGGGGTCCAGACCACTCCACCGGTGACCGCGGGCCAAGAAGTTGGTGCGACCCAAGATCTGCAGCAGTGGGTGGGTGAAGAGAATCACCACGACGAGGTCGACCAGGGTGGTGAGACCCAGTGTGAACGCGAATCCACGGACGTTGCCGACGGCCAGCGCGAACAGAACGACGGCGGCGAGGATGTTGACCGCGTCACTCGCGACGATGGTGCGCAGCGCGCGGGTCCACCCCGAGTCGATGGCCGAACCCAGGGTGCGGCCCTCGCGCAGTTCGTCACGCACACGCTCGAAGTACACGATGAACGAGTCCGCGGTGATACCGATCGCCACAATCAGACCGGCAACACCGGCCAACGACAGGCGGTAGCCATTCGCTGCGGACATGTAGGTGATCAACAGGTACGTGGCACCAAATGCAACGATGAGCGACGAGATGGTGACAATCGCCAAAGCTCGGTACTGAACGATGGAGTAAATCACGACGAGCAACAGACCAATGGCGCCGGCAATCAGACCGCTGGACAATTGTTCCAGACCCAGGGTCGCGGTGATGGTTTCCGAGGACTGCACCTCAAAGCCGATGGGCAGTGCGCCGAACTTCAGCTGGTCGGCCAGGACCTGAGCGGATTCCTGGGTAAAGGTTCCGCTGATGACAGGCTTGCCGTCCGTGATTGCGCCGAGGGTACGAGGCGCCTGAATTGCCTTGCCGTCGAGCACGATGGCGAACTGGTTACGCGCCTCGGTCTCGGGAATTGCAAACAGTCGCTCGGTAACGGCTCGGAAATTCGCGGTGCCCTCGACGTCGAACGTCAGGAATACGCCCCACTCGTTCGTGACAACACCGTTGGCGTTGGGAACGAGGTTGGCGCTGGCATCGGTGATGTTCGAACCGTCAACCTCGACCGGACCGAGAATGAACTTGTACGCGCCCTCGGGGTCACAGATGACGAGAGGAGCGGCGGGGTCCGCAACGTTGGCGCCCTGTGCGTCTAGCTCTGCACAGGTCGTGTACTGGAACTGCTGCGCTATGTCCGCGGTCACCCAGTTCAGGTCAGAGCCATCGACAGGCTCGGCCGTCGGTTCGGGGAACAACGGAGTCGGGACTGCGGTGGGGTCCTTGGCCAGAGCGTCGGCCTCGGCCTTGGCTGCGGCCTGAAGGTTCGCATCCAGATCGGTGGCGAGCACAGCACGGAACTCGAGCTTTGCCGACGACTTGATTCGGTCCAGAGTTTCCTGATCGGGAGTACCGGGCAGCGACACGACAATGTTCGAGCCACCCTGCGTGCTGACCTCGGCCTCGGAAACACCCGAAGCGTCCACGCGCTGACGAATGATCGCCACCGCCTGAACAATTTGTTCCTCGGTGATTTCTGTACCCTCGGCCAGCTGCGGCGCGAGGATGATCTGCGTGCCGCCCTCGAGGTCGAGAGCGAGCTTGGGTGCCCAACCTCCCTGACCCTGAGCCACACCCCAACCGATCATGCCGGCAAGACCGATGAACAGAACGAGAAGCCAAACTAGCGCGCGAAAGGCGCCACTACGAGCACGAGATGCCACAGTTACTCCGATTGAAGGGGGAGATTATTCCGCTGCGGGTGCAGTGGGCTCGACGACGCGAGCGATAGCCTGAGGGTGAATGCGGAAACGGGTTCCAGGAACACTCTCAACAACGGCCTCGTTGTTGTCCGAGTCCATCGAGATGATGGTTCCGTAGATTCCCGTGGTCGTCATGACCTCGGCACCCTCGACGATCTGGGCACGAAGTGCCTCGGCGTCGGCCTTGCGCTTGCGTCCGTTGCGGACCATGAAGAGAACCATCATGGCCAAAACGGCGACCATGAAAACGGTGGTCCAGTCAAATTCCGATGCGGTTGCTTCTGCTGCGAAGTTCACGATGTATTCCTTTCAGGGATAACAATTCTTTAACTATAGTGTGGCGGGTGGGGTCAGGCCGACATGTGCCCATGCCGCATCGGTGGCGACGCGCCCCCGTGGTGTTCGTGCCACGAATCCGATACGCACGAGGTATGGCTCGACCACGGATTCGATGGTGTCACGCTCCTCGCCGACCGCGGATGCCAGGGTCGTTACTCCGACCGGTCCCCCGGCAAACGTGGTCACCAATGCCGACACAACGGCACGGTCGATGCGGTCAAGTCCGTGTGCATCGATGTCGTAAACGTGCAACGCGTCACTGACCGCGGCCACTGTGCCCTCGGATTCATGAACGACGAGGTAATCGCGCACGCGGCGCAACAGTCGGTTGGCGATTCGAGGCGTGCCTCGTGATCGACGCGCGAGTTCGTGAATTGCCGATGAGTCCAATTCGATGCCCAAGAGTTCTGCGCTGCGCGCGAGGATAATTTCGATTTCCGGGACGTCGTAAAACTCGAGGTGTGCGGTGAAACCGAAGCGGTCACGCAGCGGGGCGGGCAGCATTCCGCTGCGCGTTGTGGCGCCGACGAGCGTGAACGGTGCAATGTCCAGGGGCACGGTCGTGGCGCCGGGGCCCTTGCCGACCACGATATCGATGCGGAAGTCCTCCATCGCGAGATACAGCATTTCTTCCGCCGAGCGAGACATGCGGTGAATCTCGTCGATAAAGAGTGTGTCGCCGGGCTGCAGCGAGGACAAAATCGCGGCGAGGTCCCCTGCGTGCTGGATGGCGGGACCGCTGGACATGCGCAACGGCGAATTGGAATCGTGGGCCACGATCATGGCCAGTGTGGTTTTCCCCAAACCCGGGGGGCCCGCCAACAAAATGTGGTCGGGGGTGCGCCCCTCTTTCCCGGCGGCGTGCAACAACACCGACAACTGGTTCCGGACCTTGGGCTGCCCCACGAATTCCGTCAGCGACCCGGGGCGCAGAGCTCCGTCAAACGCAGGGTCAGAATCACGCGAGACATCATCGAAATGCATTACGAACCGTTCGCCATGGACGCCAAGGCCAACCGCAACAGTGCAGCAGTTGGTTGTCCGGGATTGGCCGCGCTGACCTCTGAAGCCACGATACGGGCATGCTTTTCGGCCCAACCGAGCCCGGTCAGGGCGGCGACAAGGTCGGCGGATGCCGTCGAGCCCGCGGCCTGCGGCATCTTGCCCGTCAGCGTGACAATAATCAACGACGCGGTTTTTTGGCCGACACCGGACACCCGACGGAACACCGAATCGTCGCCCGTTTCCACGGCCTGCGCGATATCGGCAGTGGACAGCTGCGACAAAATAGCCAATGCGGTCTTGGGTCCGACACCGGTCACGCCCCGCAACAACACAAAAAGCGCCTTGTGTTCGGCACTTTCGAAACCGAACAGTGTCCATTCATCATCACGCGGAATCAGGACGGTGACAATAGAGGCTTCCTCCCCCATCCGCAGCGCGCGGGCGTGATCCGTCGTGATGTGAACGAGGTAGCCGACACCCGCTACGTCCACCACGGCATCGTGAGACGACAGCTGCGTGACCACACCGCGCAGAGAAGAAATCATGCTGTAAGCCTACGAGCGACGGGCCCGTTCGGCCTCTCGCCACGCGCGTTGAGCGGGGGTTTCCACGGTCGACGTCACCGCCGCCGAACCACGCCAGGCATGACACACCGCCAGAGCCAGGGCGTCGGCGGCATCGGCGGGTTTGGGCGGAGCGTCAAGCTTCAGCAGCTTTGTCACCATGAGTGTGACCTGAGCCTTGTCGGCCTTGCCATAACCCGTGACGGCCGCCTTGACCTCACTGGGAGTGTGCATGGCCACCGAAATACCGCGTTCGGCCGCGAGCAACAACACGATGCCCGCCACCTGTGCGGTACCCATGACACTGCGCACATTATGTTGCGCGAATACCCGTTCGACCGCGATAACGTCGGGGTTCCATTCATCGATGAGTTCGGCCAGTTGGTTTCGAACCGTCAACAGCCGCGCCTCGAGGGGCAGGTCGATAGCAGAGCGCACCACGGACACGGCAACAAACTCGGCAGTTCTGCGCGTATCGACGTCGACGACCCCCACACCGCATCGCGTGAGACCCGGGTCAACGCCGAGAATGCGCACGAATTACTCGTCGTTGTCGAGCTCGGCCTGGACCTCGGCCGAAACAGCGAAGTTCGAGAAGATGTTCTGAACGTCGTCCAAGTCCTCGAGCGCGTCAATCAACTTGAACACTTTACGAGCGGTGTCCGCATCGACATCAATCTGGAGCGAAGGAACGAATTCTGCCTCGGCGGAGTCAAAATCGATTCCCGCCTCCTGCAGGGCCACACGGGCAGCCACCAGGTTGCTGGGTTCCGTGATGACCTCGAAGCCCAGACCGCGGTCGAGGACTTCTTCGGCACCGGCGTCGAGAACAGCCATGAGGATGTCGTCCTCGGTAACGCCATCGACCTTGGTGATCGAGATAACGCCCTTGCGGGTGAAGTTGTAGGCAACCGAACCGGGGTCGGCCATCGTTCCACCGTTACGAGACATTGCGGTGCGAGTTTCGGCGGCGGCACGGTTCTTGTTGTCGGTCAGACACTCGATCAACAGAGCAACGCCACCCGCGGCATAGCCTTCGTACATGATGTTCATGTAATCGATTGACTCACCGGTCAGGCCGGCTCCACGCTTGACCGCACGGTCGATGTTGTCGTTGGGAACACTGGACTTTTTGGCCTTGTACACCGCATCGACCAGGGTGGGGTTGCCATTCATATCGGCGCCACCCATCTTGGCGGCAACTTCAATGTTCTTGATCAGCTTGGCGAACGACTTTGCACGCTTGGCGTCGATGACGGCCTTCTTGTGCTTGGTTGTGGCCCATTTGGAGTGACCGGACATAAGTTACCTCTCGTAGTAGTGCTGTGAAATTCTATCCGTCGACCAGCGACGGGGCGACGACCGACTCGACAAACCAGCGGTGAAGCGCCGTTTCGCCGGTGACTTCGGGGTGAAATGAAACCCCAACCGCGTTGCCCTGACGGACACCAACGATTGTGCCGTCGGGCAGGGTGCTGAGGACCGTGACGCCCTCCCCTATCGAGGCGATAACGGGACCGCGAATAAAAGCCACGTGCAGCGGGGTTTCGCCCACACCGGACACCGTCAGATCAGTTTCGAAGGATTCGGACTGTGACCCAAATGCGTTGCGTTCGACGACAACATTGAGACCGCCGAAGGTCTGCTGATCGGCCAGCCCACCCGTAATCTGGTCCGCCAACATGATGAGTCCCGCACAGGTACCCAGCACGGGCATTCCCGACTGGATTCGGCCCACAATCGAATCGCGGACACCGAAAATGCGGGAGAGCTTATCGATAACGCTCGATTCGCCGCCGGGAATCACCAGAGCATCAACTCTGGCGACATCAGCCGGGGTACGGACCAGTGCGGTCTCATACCCCAGCTCATGCAGAGTGTTGATGTGTTCGCGAACGTCGCCCTGAAGGGCAAGAACGCCAATCAGTGGGCGGTTATTACCAGCCACGCTCGGAAAGACGGTGAGGCGCGGGCAGGTCGGACACGTTGATGCCGACCATGGCCTCGCCCAAACCACGAGAGGCTTCGGCAACCACTGCGGGGTCGTTGTAGAACGTGGTGGCCTTGACGATTGCGGCGGCGCGGGCTGCGGGGTTACCCGACTTGAAGATTCCCGAACCTACGAAGACACCGTCAGCACCCAGCTGCATCATCAGCGCAGCATCGGCGGGGGTTGCAACACCACCCGCGGTGAACAGAACGACGGGCAGCTTGCCGGTGCGAGCGACCTCGACAACCAGCTCGTAGGGAGCCTGGAGTTCCTTTGCGGCCACGTACAGTTCGTCATCGGTCTTGGCCGACAGTGCACGGACCTCGCCGAGGATCGTGCGGATGTGCTTGGTTGCCTCGGACACGTCACCGGTACCGGCCTCACCCTTCGAGCGAATCATGGCAGCGCCCTCGGTGATACGACGGAGGGCTTCACCGAGGTTGGTGGCACCACACACGAAGGGAACGGTGAAGGGGTACTTGTCAATGTGGTTGACGTAGTCGGCGGGCGACAGAACCTCGGACTCGTCAATGTAGTCAACACCAAGGGTCTGCAGAATCTGAGCCTCGACGAAGTGACCGATGCGAGCCTTGGCCATGACGGGAATCGACACCGTGGCGATGATCTGGTCGATCAGGTCGGGGTCGCTCATTCGGGCAACGCCGCCCTGTGCGCGGATATCAGCGGGAACGCGCTCGAGAGCCATGACGGCAACGGCGCCGGCATCCTCCGCAATTTTGGCCTGTTCGGCGGTGACAACGTCCATGATGACGCCGCCCTTGAGCATTTCGGCAAGGCCGCGCTTGACGCGCGCGGTTCCGACGGTGTTTTCCGTCATGTTTATCTCTCCTAGTAGAGGTTTTTCCCGAACGGGTGGTTCAAGTTTAGTTGGGTTGAGGCCAGGCCTTGGCGAGTTCACTGCGAACTTCGCCGAGAAGCCGCGGTATTGCCTTGGTCTGCGCAACGATGGGGAAGAAATTTGCATCGTTTCGCCACCGCGGCACGATGTGCTGGTGCAGGTGTTCTTCAACTCCCGCGCCGGCAACCTCGCCTTGGTTCATGCCCAGATTGAACCCTACACAGCCCGACACGTCCCGCAGAACTCGCATTGCGATTTGTGACAGCTCGGCGATCTCGGTGACTTCTTCCGCAGTGGCAAGGTCATAGGTCGCGACGTGACGGTAGGGGCACACCAGCAGATGACCCGAGTTGTAGGGATACAGATTCAGCAACACATAGGCGTGAGTTCCGCGGTACACGATGAGTGAATCCTCATCCGATTTCTCGGTGGCAACGCAGAAGGGGCACCCCACATGACCCGTTTCCTTGGCCAGATAAACCATGCGGTGCGGGGTCCACAGCCGTTCGAAACCGTTCGGAGCGCCGGGATGGCCCTCTGCGGTTTCCCACACGTCGGGGTTGGTCACAACTCGGTCGATCGCGTCGTGATTCGGTCCATGATGCGGTCGATGGCCTCGGCAACGGGAACACCGTTGATCTGCTCCCCATTACGGAAACGGAACGACACGGCACCGTTGGCGCGGTCCTCCTCACCAGCAATGAGCTGGTACGGGACCTTGGCCATCGTGTGGTTGCGGATTTTCTTCTGCATCCGGTCGTCGCTGGTGTCCAACTGCGCGCGAACGCCCTGAGCCTTGAGCTGTCCGATGACATCGTTCAGGTAGTCGGCGTATTCCTCGGCAACGGGGATACCCACGACCTGCACCGGCGCGAGCCAGACGGGGAAGGCACCGGCATAGTGCTCGATGAGGACACCAAAGAAACGTTCAATCGACCCAAACAGTGCACGGTGAATCATGACGGGACGCTTTCGAGAACCATCGTTTGCCGTGTACTCAAGGTCGAAACGTTCCGGAAGGTTGAAGTCCAACTGAATCGTCGACATCTGCCAGGTACGACCGATTGCGTCCCGCGCCTGAACCGAAATCTTCGGACCATAGAACGCAGCCCCGCCGGGGTCCGGCACCAGCGTCAGGCCCGATTCCGTCGCCACGCGCTCCAGCGTTGCCGTCGCGGTCTCCCACAAAGCGTCGTCACCGACGAACTTTTCCTTGGTTGCGTCACGAGTGGACAGCTCCAGATAGAAATCGGTGAGACCGTAGTCGCGCAGAAGTCCCAGAACGAAGTCGAGGACGCCCTTCAGCTCTGCCTCCATCGCTTCGACGGTGGTAAAAATGTGTGCGTCGTCCTGGGTCATGCCCCGGACACGAGTCAAACCGTGAACGACACCGCTCTTTTCGTAGCGGTACACCGAACCAAATTCAAACAACCGAAGCGGCAGATCACGATACGAACGACCCTGCGACCGGTAAATGAGGATGTGGAACGGGCAGTTCATCGGCTTCAGGTAATAGTCAACGCCCGCACGAGTGACCTCACCCGCATCATTACGAACCTCGTCGAGGTGCATGGGAGGGAACATGCCGTCCTTGTACCAGGCAAGGTGACCGCTCTGTTCGAACAGGTTCTGCTTGGTGATGTGCGGCGAATACACGAACTCGTAACCGCCCTCTTCGTGGCGCTTGCGAGAATAATCCTCCATGGTCTTGCGCACGACGCCACCCTTGGGGTGGAACACTGCAAGGCCAGAGCCGATTTCGTCGGGGAACGAGAACAGATCGAGTTCCGCACCCAGTCGACGGTGATCGCGCTTTGCAGCCTCCTCAAGGCGCTCCGTGTATTCACGCAAACCCTGCTTGTTGGGCCATGCGGTGCCGTAAATTCGCTGCAACTGCTTGTTTTTCTCGGAACCGCGCCAATACGCGGCAGCCAAACGCATGAGCTTCACGCCCTCGCCGATCATGCGAGTGTTCGGCAGGTGAGGCCCGCGGCACAGGTCCTTCCACACCGTTTCGCCCGTCTTGGGGTCGACATTGTCATAGATGGTGAGCTCGGCGCCACCCACCTCGACGCTCTCGTTGTCATCCCCGGTGTTTCCACCCTTCAGACCGATGAGTTCCAGCTTGTAAGGCTCCGACGCCAACTCGGCGCGCGCCTCGTCCTCGGTAACCACGCGGCGCATGAAACGCTGACCCTCGCGGATGATACGGCTCATCTCTTTGTCGAGTGCGCTCATATCCTCGGGAGTAAACGCCGTCTCGACGTCGAAGTCGTAGTAAAAACCGTCGGTGACGGGCGGGCCAATTCCCAGCTTTGCCTCGGGGTTGATGCGCTGAACGGCCTGAGCGAGGACGTGGGCGGCCGAATGACGCAGAATGTTCAGCCCATCCTCGGATTCGATGGTCACCGGCTCGACAGAGTCCCCGGCCTGAGCCTGGTGGGCCAGATCGCGCAGTTCGCCGTTGACACGCATGGCGACAATCGCACGGTCGGTGAACAGCTCGAACCCGGTATTGGGCTGATCGAGTGAAATAGTTTCCGACACGGTTGTCCTCCTGCTTGACGCTTATCGTCCAATTCTAGGGAACGGAACGGTGCGCCGAGGCAACGACGTGGTTGAGCGCTAGACCAGGCCCAACACAGTTGCGCGCGAGCGGTCGTATTCGTCCTGTGTGATCACACCGCGGGACAGCAAGCCGTCGAGTTCCGCTAAACGCAGCTCCACACTGGATTCGGCGGGAGGCTGAGTCGTCACCGTGATATTCGTGAAATTGCGTTGCCCGTTGTACGCCCACACCAGCGCAACAATCCAGCTGATTCCCGCGGTCAGAGGGGCGACGGCGCACAGAATTGAGATGGCGGTTGCGGACGGATGGTTGCGATTACCGGCAACGAGCGCGGGGAAGAACCATGCGAGAGCTGCAACGATGATGACCACGACGATCATGATTTCCATGGTGAACCTCCTGTGCTGAGAATAACACCGCTTCAGGAAATTTCAAGGCTCTGGCTTCCGTGTATGAGATGGTGGGCGATACTGGGTTCGAAACAGCGAACAGCACCGCTGTGAGCAGAGCCGAAGGCTCTGGCTTCCGTGTATGAGATGGTGGGCG
>CAZRHP010000005.1:28111-34301 GCA_964599975.1 uncultured Gulosibacter sp. | reverse complement strand
CCTCTTCCGTGTCAGGGAAGCGCGCTACCACTGCGCCAATCGCCCATACGTTATGAAGTTTTGTTGAGGAGCGAGGTGGCGACGGGATTTGAACCCGTGTGGACGGCTTTGCAGGCCGCTGCCTCGCCTCTCGGCCACGCCACCGTGTGGGGTAAAAGCCTAGGGCTTTGTCCGAGCGGATGACGAGATTCGAACTCGCGACCCTCACCTTGGCAAGGTGATGCGCTACCACTGCGCCACATCCGCGTGCTGCATTTCTGCAACTCCATGACTCTAACGGATTTTTCCGAGAACGCAAAACCGAGAGCCAATTTTCTTAAATTTTCGTGTTTTTCGCCCTGTTTTCGGCCAATTCTCGGGTGGGCTACTCCCCCGTCGATCGGTGGGCCTTGTGATTTGTGGCAGAATTATGGCTGTTGGGCGATTGGCGCAGTTGGTAGCGCGCTTCCTTCACACGGAAGAGGTCATCGGTTCGAGTCCGGTATCGCCCACTCTGTTAGTCCGCTTCGAGCGCGTATCCCAGTTCGCCGTGCACCACATTGTCGATTCCCGCGGCTTCGTCGTCCGAGTTGATTCGGAATCCGACGAGCTTGTCGACCGCATAGCCGATCACGAGTGCACCGAAGAACGAGTAAACGAGGACGGCCAACGCCGCGATGACCTGGACGGTGAGCTGTCCTATGTCGCCGCCCGTGAACAGGCCGGTGTCGGTGGCAAAGAAGCCCAGGTACAACGTTCCGACGAGTCCACCGGCGAGGTGCAGTCCGACGACGTCGAGCGAGTCGTCGAATCCGAGCTTGAATTTCAGTTCGATGGCATATGCCGACACGATTCCGGCGATCACACCGAGGACGAGTGACCAGCCCGGGGTCAGGTTTGCACACGACGGTGTGATGGCGACGAGGCCGGCCACAGCACCGCTGGCGGCGCCCACGCTGGTGGCCTTGCCGTCCTTCACCTTTTCGATGATGATCCAGCCGAGGATACCCGCGGCGCTGGCGGCGAATGTGTTCATGAAGATGAGCCCGACGGTGGACATGTCGCCAAAGGCCGCGGCGCCAGCATTGAAACCGAACCAACCGAACCACAGGATGCCAAATCCGATCAGGGTCAGTGGCACGTTGTGCGGCTGGTGAACACCCTTGCCGAAGTTCATGCGCTTGCCCAACACCAGTGCGAGAGCCAGAGCAGCGGCGCCCGAGTTGATTTCGACCACAAGCCCACCCGCATAGTCAATGACGTCGGGCAGTCCGAGGGTTTCGCCAAGGTGCTGGATCCAGCCTCCGCCCCACACCCAGGCGGCTACCGGGAAGTACACAAAGACGGCGTAGATGCCGGCGAAGAGCATCCACGCACCGAACTTGGCGCGGTCGGCGATTGCTCCCGAGATCAGTGCGACAGTGATGATGGCGAAGGACGCCGAGAATGCCGAGCCGAGCATGGCCTCGTTGTCGGCGTTAACAAGCGCGAAGTCACTGAAGGGATTGCCCGCAAAATCAGAGGGATCCGCGACCTTGGTCATGCTGTCGCCAACGAGGATCCACAGCACACCGACCAGTCCGATTGACCCGATGCTCATCATCATCATCGAGATTACGCTCTTGGCCTTGACCAGCCCGCCATAGAAGAAGGCAAGACCGGGTGTCATGAAGAGAACGAGAGCGGTGGCGATGACCGCCCAGACCATGTGTGCCGTTTCCATGGAGACTCCTTCGGTGTGGTGTGAGTCCATGGTGGCGTGTCGTGATTTCAGACAATGACACGAAATGTTTCCAGCGCGTTACAAATTGTTTGACTGATCTATCTGTCGAGAGTTTCGTGGGGCACACCCACCCGGTGTGCCCCACGAAAGTGTTAGTCGTTCAGTGCGTATCCCGATTCGCCGTGAACGACAGTGTCGATCCCCGCCATTTCATCTTCTGGCTTCAGGCGGAACCCGATGGTCTTTTCAATAGCGAAGCCAACGATGAGGGCGACGATGAATGAATACACCATGACACCGAGTGAGGCTATCGCCTGGACGACCAGCTGGCCGCTGTCACCGCCCGTGAACAGACCTGTTTCGGTGGCAAAGAATCCCAGGTACAGGGTTCCGACGAGTCCGCCGACGAGGTGGATTCCGACTACATCGAGCGAGTCATCGAACCCGAGCTTAAACTTCAGCTCGATCGCC
Organism: uncultured Gulosibacter sp.; assembly: GCA_964599975.1. Lineage (GTDB taxonomy): Bacteria > Actinomycetota > Actinomycetes > Actinomycetales > Microbacteriaceae > MWH-TA3. Next base: position 32,128 of record CAZRHP010000005.1, on the reverse strand, counting down.
AGTGCGCTGATTGCTCCGGCGACGAGGCCGAGGACCAATGCCCAACCCGGGGTCAGATTGGCGCACGCCGGGGTGATAGCCACGAGACCGGTGACGGCACCCGATCCAGCTCCCACGCTTGTGGCCTTGCCATCCTTGATCTTCTCGACGAGCATCCAGCCTAGGATTCCGGCTGCAGTGGCACCCAGTGTGTTGACCGTGATGAGTCCGACACCGCCCATGTCTCCGAGGAACTCGGCACCGGCGTTAAATCCGAACCAACCAAACCACAGGATTGCCACACCGATGAGCATCAGAGGCACGTTGTGAGGCTGGTGGATGCCCTTGGCGAACTTGACACGCTTGCCCAATACGAGAGCGAGTGCGAATGCAGCAGCACCAGCATTGATGTGCACCGCGGTTCCACCGGCGTAGTCGATCACGCTCGGCAATCCGAGGGTCTCGCCGAGACCCATGATCCAGCCACCGCCCCACACCCAGGCGGCGACGGGGAAATACACGACGACGGCAAAAATGCCCACAAAGACCATCCAGGGGCCGAATCGTGCGCGATCGACGATGGCGCCCGAGATGAGCGCGACGGTGATGATGGCGAACGTTGCACCGTAGGCGGCACCGATCAGCGTCTCGTTGTCCGCCGTTTGGAGGCCGAAGTCGCTGAACGGGTCGCCTGCGAACTGCCAGACCTCGGTCACCGCAGACATGTTGAACCCGATGAGGATCCAGAGCACACCGATGAGCCCGATGGCGCCGAAGCTCATCATCATCATCGAGATTACGCTCTTGGCCTTGACGAGACCGCCATAAAAGAATGCGACTCCAGGCGTCATGAACAGCACAAGTGCTGTGGCCACGACCGCCCAGGTAAGGTTTCCTGATTCCATGCGATTTTCCCTTTCATGAACCGATCGTGAATCGATCTAGGTCCATGTTCGGGCGGTGGTATTTCGCGGAACAACGAGCGGGGTTTCACGCGTGTTAACGATTTCCGTGTGTATTACGGGCATGTTGCGAGACCCTCAACGAGGTGCGGTCCCGGGTCAGTGCGGGAAAACTAGGCGGCGCGGTGGGTCAACGCGATCAAACGGGAGACGGCCCGCAGATATTTTTTGCGGTAACCGCCGCCGAGCATCTCGTCGGGGAAGATCGCATCCAACGACTCACCCGATGCACGAATGGGGATATCGGCGTCATAGAGCCGATCAACGAGCGCCACAAATCGCAGGGCGTCATTCTGATCCGTGAACGGAACCACATTACTCCACGCGATTCCGTCTACCCCGTCGATCAGGACGACGTATTTGCTGGGATGCAGCGACCCCAGATGCGCGACCACGTCGCGGAAATCATCGTGTGCGATGACGCCAGCGGACTGCGCAAAGTTCGTGACATCGTGGGGCGTGCTGATGACGGCGCGACCGGTGTTCTCGCGGTGACGGTAATCGACGCCATCGATTCGGACCGTCGTGAAGCGAGCCGAGAGAGCATGAATCTCGCGCAGGAAGTCGGCAGCTGCAAATCGGCCCTCGCCCAGTGCATTGGGGGGCGTGTTCGACGTTGCCATCACGCGCGTACCGGTGTCCATCAGTTCGCCCAGAAGTCTCGTCATCAACATGGTGTCGCCCGGGTCATCGAGTTCGAATTCGTCGATGGCGATGAACGATGTGCCCTTAAAAGCCGCTACGGCATTCGCGTAGCCCAACGCGCCGACCAGAGCGGTGTATTCGATGAAGGTGCCGAAATACTTACGACCCTTTGCCCAGTGAAAGGCCGAGGCCAGAAGGTGCGTTTTGCCGACACCAAATCCGCCGTCCAGATAGATTCCCGCGGCGACAGGAGTTGCCTTGCCGAAAAATCCCGCGGATTTGGGTTTGGCAAAAAAGTTGCGAACCAGGTCGCGGGTCGAAGCCTGTGTCGGAAATTCGTCGTCCGGAACGTAGCTGTCAAAGCTGGCGTTATGGAATTGGGGCGGCGGCACGAGGTGCGCCAACATTTGTGCGGTCGTTAAGTGCGGAAACCGCTCGACCAACCGAATTTCAGCCACCAATTCAACCTTCCGTGAACCCCACAAGCCTACCCGCGAGAGAATGGTTGCATGACACTGCACATGGACTATCCGTTTTCGGCTGAACTCGAATCCTTCGGCGAATTCGCAGACCTGTGGGTCGAATCGGACGACATCGACTGGGTGTGGTCCAATGTCATCACCAACGAGGACGGACAGATGGTCGGATCATCCGGAACCAGCGCCGACCTCACAGGGGGATACGACCGCCGGATCCTGCACGTTTTGCGATCCTGTGCCGACATCGTTCTGTTGGGTGCACACACCGCGCGCCTCGAACCCCTTGCTATCCCCCGCGACCTGCCCGTCGCCATCGTGTCGCGTTCGAGTGTGCCGCCCGAGGGAGCCGTTGCCCGGGCCGAGTCGGGACTCGTCATGATTACGACAGACCTCGCCGCCCTCGATTCCGACGATTACGAGGTCGTGCGGATTCCGCTGATGAGCGGGGACGACATTATTCAGGCCCTGCGCGAGATGGGGTACCGCCGAATCTTGTGCGAGGGTGGTGCCGATGTTCTGTCGACGCTACTGGCATCGAACCTCATCGACCGTTGGTACCAGACCATCGCACCCGATGTGCCCAGCGAGGGCGGCGTGCAGTGCCCGATCCCCGAATCCGGTGCACCGCTGTTGGAAGCGCATGATGACGATGGCTTTGTGTACGGAGCTGTTCACATCCGCAACTCGCATTTGGTCACCGTTTACGAGTCCTAGCGGCGCGCCTCAGCGGCGGGAATATGCGCTGACCATAATCTGATGGCGTGAACCTCGAGACAGATTTTTTCGCGCGCGCCAGCGAATCCGCTCGCGCCGCACACATCTCGAAGGACCTCAACGCACACGAGATTGCCGCACCCACCAATATGGCCCCCAGCGCCATCGCTTTCATGGGAGATGTAACCGGCGGCATTGGCAATTTTGATCGCGGCACCGGCCGATTGGTGTTGCTCGATAACCCCGAGGAACCGGCGGGATGGGGCGGTCGGTCTCGTGCAATTCTGTTTGCCCAGGCCCCGCTGGAAACCGACATTGGGGACGAATTGCTCGTCGTCGATGTTGCCTGGGCTTGGTTGTTGGAATCCCTTGCTGCTCACGGCGCGGGATTTGACCACACGTCGGGCACGGTCACCAAGGTCGTGTCGACCGGATTTGGCGAAATGGCCACGCAGGGCCGAGGCTCGCAGCTCGAAATTCGTGCGTCGTGGTCACCGACCGACGATAATTTTCAGGCTCACGTCGAGGCCTGGGCCCAATTTGTATGCACGCTCGCGGGCTTCCCGCCACTACCGGATGGTGTTGTCCCATTAACGAGCCGATAGCCGACGCAGCGTTGCCCTCGGCAACACTGGCTCGTCCCCCCTTTGTGGTGGACACCGACGACGAGTTCATCCACGCCCTGGACGAACTCGCGAAGGGCCACGGACCCGTTGCCGTCGACGCGGAGAGGGCGAGCGGTTTCACCTATTCCGCCCGCGCGTACCTGATTCAGGTCAGCCGCCGTGGCGGCGGAACCCACCTGTTTGACCCCATCGCCCTCGCCGACCTGACCCCGTTGATGGATGTCATCGGTGACGAGGAATGGATCTTTCACGCCGCGACACAAGACTTGGCGTGCCTCGCAGAATTGGGACTCGTTCCCACACGGATTTTTGACACCGAATTGGGGTCCAGATTGCTGGGACTCCCCCGAGTCGGGCTGGGCACCGTAGTTGCCGAACTTCTGGGATTGCACCTTGCCAAGGAACACTCGGCGGCGAACTGGTCCAATCGCCCGCTGCCCGACGACTGGTTGCAGTACGCGGCACTAGACGTCGAGGTTCTTCCCGACCTTCGCGATGCCGTGTACGAGGGGCTCGTTCAGGCGGGCAAATGGCCGATTGCCGAGCAAGGATTCGCGCACCTGACCCAGTGGAAACCGGCCGGGCCCAAGCCGGAACCGTGGCGCCGCATGT
>CAZRHP010000005.1:5927-28101 GCA_964599975.1 uncultured Gulosibacter sp. | reverse complement strand
GGGCCTGCAGTCCATTCGCGGACAACGCAATCTGGCTATCGCCCGCGAGCTGTGGCGGGCGCGTGACGAATTTGCCCGTGAACGCGACATCGCACCGGGACGAGTTCTGCCCGAATCCTCGATCATTGCCGCGGTCACAGCCGAACCCACGACGGTCAACCAATTGGCCTCATTGCGACAGTTTCACGGCCGTTTCAGCCGCACCGAGCTTCCCCGTTGGTGGAAGGCGATTCAGGAGGGAACCACCACAAAGGACCTGCCCGCGTTGCGGGGAGCATCCACTGGTTTGCCGAACCCGCGCAACTGGAAGGACCGACACCCCGAGGCCTTTGCACGGTTTACCTCGGTTCGCGAGGCGTTGCTTGCCGAAGCGGAACAGCGCGCAATTCCAGTCGAAAACCTGCTGACTCCTGACTTTGTCCGCAAGATTTGCTGGGAACCGCCTGTTCCCGCCGACACTCTGGCCGTTGCCGCACATCTGACCGAATCCGGCGCACGCCCGTGGCAGGTCGAGGCGACAGCGTGGATTATCTCGGAGGCCATCGCCACAAGCGGCGATAAAAACCCTAAGATTGAGGAATAAAGCGAACCACCCGGGTGGGTTCCGCACCGCGATGCAAGGAGGCATTTTCGTGTCCAACGTCTTTTTTATCGATGGTGTTCGCACCCCCTTCGCTCGTGCCGGAGAAAAGGGCGCCTACTGGTCACTGCGTGCCGATGACATTATGGTAAAAGCCGTAGTGGGTCTGTTGAACCGCAACCCCACCGTTCCCGCGGACCGCCTGGACGACATCGCCATCGCCGCGACCACGCAACAGGGCGACCAGGGCCTCACGCTCGGCCGAACGGTCGGTCTACTCGCGGGGATCCCGGAAACGGTTCCGGGTTTTGCCATCGACCGCATGTGTGCCGGCGCGATGACCGCCGTCACCACGATGGGTTCCGCGATCGGCATGGGGTCATACGACCTGGCCCTCGCCGGCGGTGTCGAACACATGGGTCACCACCCCATGAATTTTGCGGAACACGCCAACCCTCGTTTCCTTGCCGAAGGAATTTTTACCAGCGCGGCACTCAACATGGGCTACACCGCGGAGAACCTGCATGACCGACTCCCCCATCTGACAAAGGAGCGCAGTGACGCTTTTGCGCTGCGTTCGCAGCAGAAGGCGGCAGCCGCATACGAGGCCGGGCACATCCAGCCCCACCTGATCTCCGTCGCTGTAGAAACTTCCACTGGTGTGACACTCGTTGACCGCGACGAGCAACTGCGACCGGGAACGACTATGGACGGCCTCGCGGGCCTGAAGACTCCGTTCCGCGAACAGGGCAACATCACCCCGGGTAATGCGTCTCCGCTGACGGACGGCGCGACAGTGTCCCTGTTGGCCGGTGACGATGCGGTTCGCGAATTCGGTCTGCATCCCAAGATGCGCATGGTGTCGTTTGCGTTCGCCGGTGTTGAACCCGACCTCATGGGACTGGGGCCGGTTCCCGCGACGGAGAAGGCCCTCGCCAAGGCGGGACTCAGCATCGACGACATCGGCATCATCGAAGCAAACGAGGCATTTGCCGTGCAGGTGCTGTCTCTGCTCGACCACTATGGAATTTCCGATGACGACCCCCGCGTCAACCCCTGGGGAGGCGCAATCGCTTACGGACACCCGCTCGCATCCAGCGGCGTCCGACTGATGATTCAGCTGGCCGAACAATTCGTGATTCGCCCCGACGTCCGTTACGGAATTACGACCATGTGCGTGGGGCTCGGTCAGGGCGGCACAATTGTGTGGGAGAACGCCAATTTCCGTGGTGCACAAGCATGAATCCCGCGGACATTGACCGACTATTCGAGCTGACACCGACCGAGACCGTCACTCACACCTTTGTGCGGGACATTCGACTGCCCAGCGGTCGCACCCTCGCTCTCGTAACGCTGGACAACGGACTCGGACCTCGTCGCCCGGCAACACTCGGCCCGCGTGGACTGGTGGAACTAGCGGATGCTCTGGACGGTCTCGCGGCGCGAGCCGCCCACCGCGAGATCAGCGGAGTTGCGATTACCGGTGTCGACGGTGTTCTGGCCGCCGGCGCGGACCTGGGGTTGCTGGGCACGCTCCCGGACCGCGATGCCGCCGCCGCCGTGTCGCGATTGGGTCATTATGCCCTCGGCAAATTGTCGACACTCGGAGTCCCCAGTTTCGCATTCATTAACGGCACTGCGCTGGGCGGTGGGCTCGAGGTGGCACTCAACACTCACTATCGTTCGGTGTCGAGCTCGGCGCGCAATGTTGCTCTGCCCGAGACCTACTTGGGTCTGGTTCCGGGTTGGGGCGGCGCATTTCTGTTGCCGAACCTCATCGGTGTGGACAACGCGCTGACCGTGATTATCGACAATCCGTCCCGCAACAACCGCATGCTCGACGCGATGAAGGTCAAGAAAATCGGCATCGCCGACGAATTATTCCCCTCGGTTCGGTTTATCGAGGATTCACTGGTGTGGGCGGATCGCGTGATCGGTGGCGCAGCTGTGAACCGACCGTTCCGTCCCGGCAAGGTCGAGAGAACGGTGACGTGGGAGGCTTCGGTTGCCCTGAAGCGCAAGGAAATTTCGGACAAGGTCGGCGTCCCGTCTCGTGCGGTCAGTCGCGCCCTCGACCTCGTGGCCGCGGCAAAGGATGACGACCAGAGTGCTGGATTTGCGCGGGAGGACGACGCCCTGGCGGACATGATTGTGTCAGACCAATTCCGTGCGTCGCTGTACGGATTCTCGCTCGTCACCAAGCACGCCAAGGCCCCACACGGTGCGCCCAGCCCCGAATTTGCACGCCCCATCCGCAAAATTGGTGTCGTTGGCGCCGGACTGATGGCCAGCCAATTCGCCATGTTGTTTGCCCGACGCTTGGGAGTTCCCGTCCTCATCACCGACGTGTCGCAACAACGCATCGACAAGGGCCTCGCCTACATGCACAGCGAGATGCTCACCCAGCTTTCACGCGGCACCGTCACCTCCGACGACGTTAATCGCTTCACTTCGCAGGTCTCGGGAACTGTAGATCTGGCGGACTTCCACGACTGCGACCTCGTCATCGAGGCCGTTTTTGAGGAACTCGGAGTCAAACAGGATGTGTTCCGTCGGGTCGAGCACGTGGTCTCCTCCACTGCAATTCTGGCCACAAACACGTCGTCTCTGTCCGTCGCCGATATGGCCTCGGTACTGAAACATCCGGAACGGCTCGTGGGCTTCCACTTCTTTAATCCCGTCGCAGTTATGCCTCTGGTGGAAATTGTTAACGCACCGGGCACCGACGAGTCCACCCTCGCGACGGCGCTGCAGTTGGCCCGCGCATTGCGCAAGACGCCCGTCATCACCACGGATGCGACGGGCTTTGTCGTCAACCGGCTCCTCGGGGTTTTCCTGGGCGAGGCCATGCAGGCACTGGATCACGGCACCGATGCGGACACCATCATCCGAGCGATGTCTCCACTGGGGCTGCCGATGAATGCCTTTGTGTTGCTCGATCTGATTGGACTCACGGTGGGTGCCCACGTGCTGGACTCGATGGCAGGATACGCCCCCGACCGTTTCTACACCTCGGACAACCTGCACGAATTGGCCACGGGCGGGGGCCTCTTTGCTCTCGATTCTGCGGGCAAGCGTGCGGGGTTAAGCCCCGAGGCGCTCGAGCTTTCCGCCCGCGGGACACAGCCCAGCACCGAAGACGCGGTTTATAAAGCCCTGGTAGATTCCCTGGCCCGCGAAGTCCGGATCATGCTCGACGACAACGTGGTTCACAGCGCCGAGGACATCGACCTGGCCATGATTTTGGGTGCTGGTTGGCCGTTGCACATGGGCGGGCTAACGCCATATCTTGACCGCTGCGGGGCATCACACCGAGCGTTCGGTGGCACTTTCCACACTCCCCCCATTCTCGGGGTGGAATAAACCTAGTCGAGGGGCTTGGCGTGGGGCACCTTTTCGCCCCGCAGCTGCGCCAACAGGTTTGCCGCAATTGCTTCGGGCGTCAGGCCGACGCGCTGAAGAATGTTCTCGCGCGTGTCATGTTCCAGGAATTCGTCGGGCAAACCCAGTTCATCCACGGCCGTGTCAATCCCCGCTGCGCGAAGGTCTTGGCGAATGCGTGTGCCCACGCCGCCGACGCGGATTCCGTCCTCGATGGACACGACAATTCGATGCCGAGCGGCCAGCGACACAATGCTGGCGGGCACAGGAATAACCCAACGCGGGTCGACCACGGTAGATCCGATTCCGCTGGACGACAGGATCTCCGCGACGCGCAGAGCGTCCGGAACCATGGCACCAATGCCCACGATGAGGACGTCCGGTGAATCGGACTCGAAGAGTACATCGGCTCCGTCCTCGAGGGTTCGAATCGCCGGAATCGAGGCGGGTACGGAGCCCTTGGGGAACCGAAGAACGGTCGGGGCGTCGCCGACGGCAACCGCCTCACGCAATTCGGTGCGCAGAGTGTGTTCGTCACGCGGAGCAGCAATACGAATCCCGGGAACGATCTGCAGCATCGCCAGGTCCCACATACCGTGGTGGCTTGCGCCGTCCGGCCCGGTTACACCCGAACGGTCCAGCACAAAAGTGACACCAGCCTTGTGCAGTGCGACATCCATCAACACCTGATCAAAGGCACGCCCCATAAACGTGGCGTACACGGCGACTACGGGGTGAAGTCCACCAAACGCCAGGCCTGCGGCGCTGGTGACCGCATGCTGTTCGGCGATACCCACGTCAAAAACGCGTGCGGGGAAACGTGCGGCGAATTTATCCAAGCCAGTGGGGCGCAGCATGGCCGCGGTCATGGCCACAACGTCTGGCCGTTCCTCGCCGATGGTCACGAGTTCCTGTGAGAAAACACCGGTCCATGACACGCCACCTCCTGAGAGGGGCTTGCCCGTGGCGGGGTCGAACTGTCCAATCGCGTGGAATTGGTCATCAACGTGGGACCGCGCGGGCTCGTAACCGTGTCCCTTTTCCGTGATGACATGCACAATCGTGGGCGAACCGTAATCTCGGGCCTGCTCCAAGGCGCGGGCAACATCCTTGATGTTATGACCGTCCACGGGGCCGATGTACTTGATGTCGAGGTTCGAATACAGCGACTCGTTGTTGCTGAAACGGGCCAGGAAGCCGTGGATTCCGCCGCGAACACCGCGATAGAACGCGCGTGCGGGGCCGCCGAGACGGCGAGCGATGGCCCACGAGAGGTGGTGCAGGTTTCGGTACGAGGGACGGGTGCGGACCTGGCTGAGGAAGCGCGAGATGCCGCCGATGGTCGGCGCGTACGATCGACCGTTGTCGTTGACGACGAGTACGAGGCGGCGTGAATTGTCGTGGGAGATGTTGTTCAACGCCTCCCAGGTCATTCCGCCCGTCAATGCACCATCGCCGACCACAGCGACGACGGTACGGTTATTCTGTCCCGTCATCTCGAAGGCTTTCGAAATTCCGTCCGCCCACGACAGCGAGCTCGAGGCGTGCGAGCTTTCGACCACGTCGTGAACCGACTCGGCACGCTGTGGGTAGCCGGCCAGGCCCCCGGCCTCACGCAGATGACTGAAGTCTTGGCGCCCTGTCAACAGTTTGTGCACGTAGGACTGGTGGCCCGTGTCCCAAATGATGGGATCCTGAGGAGAAGAGAAGACGCGATGAATCGCAATCGTCAACTCGACGACACCCAGATTGGGGCCGAGGTGGCCTCCGGTGACCGCAACCTTCTGAATGAGGAAATCGCGGATTTCATCGGCCAAAGATTCCAGTTCTGGCCACCCGAGACCACGGAGGTCTTCGGGTGACCGAATGGAATCCAACACCATCGTTAGACCAGTGAGCGCAGTACGTACTGGAGGATGCCGCCGTTACGGTAGTAATCGGCTTCACCGGGTGTGTCGATGCGCACAACAGCGTCGAATTCGACGGTCTGCTTGCCCGCAGCCGAGTGGGCCGAGGGGGTTGCGACGACACGAACGGTCTCGGGGGTTACTCCGTCGTTGAGAGCCTCGATGCCGTGGAATGCGAATTCCTCGGTGCCGTCGAGACCCAGCGAATCGGCGTTCTGACCTGCGGGGAACTGCAGCGGAATGACGCCCATTCCGATCAGGTTCGAACGGTGAATGCGCTCGTAGGTTTCGGCGATGACGGCTCGAACGCCCAGCAGGCGGGTGCCCTTGGCGGCCCAGTCACGGCTCGAACCCGAGCCGTATTCCTTGCCCGCCAGAATCACGAGCGGTGTGCCCTGAGCCTGGTAGTGCTCTGAAGCGTCGTAGATGAACGACTGAGCACCATCAGCGGTGGTGAAGTCACGCGTGTACCCACCCTCGACGCCGTCCAGCAGCTGGTTCTTCAGGCGAATGTTGGCGAAGGTACCACGAATCATGACCTCGTGGTTTCCTCGACGCGAACCGTACGAGTTGAAGTCGGCGCGTTCCACCCCGTGTGCGTCGAGATACTGACCAGCGGGGCTCTCGGCCTTGATCGAGCCGGCGGGCGAGATGTGGTCGGTGGTCACCGAGTCACCCAGCTTGGCCAACACGCGCGCTGCGGTGATGTCCGAAACAGGGGTGGTTTCCAGAGTCATACCGTCGAAGTACGGAGGCTTGCGGACATAGGTGGACTTAGTGTCCCACTCAAAGACGTTGCCGACCGGGGTCGGGATCGAACGCCAGCGGTCGTCGCCCTCGAAGACGCTCGCGTACTGACGGTTGAACATGTCAGTGTCGATCGACGAGTCGATGGTGGCCTGGACCTCGGCAGCCGACGGCCAGATGTCCGCGAGGAACACGTCCTTGCCCTCGTTGTCCTGACCCAGCGGCTGTGCATCAAAGTCGAAGTCCATGGTGCCCGCCAGCGAGTAGGCGATAACCAGAGGAGGCGATGCGAGGTAGTTCATCTTGACGTCGGGGTTGATGCGACCCTCGAAGTTTCGGTTTCCCGAGAGAACTGCGGTGACGGCCAGGTCGTTGTCCTGGATGGCCTCGGAAATGTGCTCGTGGAGGGGGCCCGAGTTACCAATACAGGTGGTGCAGCCATAGCCCACGAGGTAGAAGCCGAGGGCCTCGAGGTCGTCCATCAGGCCGGCCTTCTCGTAGTAGTCGGTGACAACCTTCGAGCCCGGAGCCAGAGTGGTCTTGACCCAGGGCTGGGCCTTGAGACCGCGAGCAACGGCGTTGCGTGCCAGCAAACCGGCGGCCAGCATGACCGAGGGGTTCGAGGTGTTGGTGCACGAGGTGATTGCCGCAATGGCAACGTGACCATTGTCAATGGCGAACTTCTGACCGTCGGCCTCGACATCCACGGGGTGGTGTGCGGCACCCGACACATAGTTCTGCAGGTCCTTTTCGAACTGTGCCTTTGACGCCGACAGTTCGATGCGGTCTTGAGGACGCTTCGGACCGGCGATCGAGGGAACAACGGTCGACAGGTCGAGCTCCAGGTATTCGCTAAAGCGAGGCTCGATGTCGGGGTTGTGCCACAGGCCCTGTGCCTTGGCATATGCCTCGACCAGATCGATGGTTTCGGTGGGGCGGCCGGTCAGACGCAGGTAGTCCACGGTGACCTCGTCCACGGGGAACATGGCAGCGGTCGAGCCGAACTCGGGGCTCATGTTTCCGATGGTGGCGCGGTTTGCAAGGGGAACCTGCGAGACGCCGGCGCCATAGAATTCCACGAACTTTCCGACCACACCGTGCTTGCGCAGCATGTCGGTGATGGTGAGAACCACGTCGGTTGCGGTGACGGCCGACGGGATTACACCGGTCAGCTTGAAGCCCACAACACGAGGAATGAGCATCGAGACGGGCTGGCCCAGCATGGCCGCCTCTGCTTCGATGCCGCCAACGCCCCAACCCAAGACACCCAAACCATTCACCATGGTGGTGTGCGAGTCGGTTCCCACGCAGGTGTCGGGGAATGCGGTCACCACGTCGTCACCGCTTCGGGTGTACACAACCTTGGCCAAGTTTTCCATGTTGACCTGGTGGACGATACCCGTTCCCGGGGGGACGACCTTGAAGTTGTCGAACGCGGTCTGACCCCAGCGCAGGAACTGGTAACGCTCGCCGTTGCGTTCGTATTCGATTTCCACGTTGCGCTCGAAGGCGTTCTCGGAACCAAAGAGGTCGGCGATGACCGAGTGGTCGATGACCAGTTCGGCGGGTGCCAACGGGTTGATCTTGGTGGCATCGCCGCCCAGAGCAGTCATGGCCTCACGCATGGTGGCGAGGTCGACGATGCAGGGAACACCGGTGAAGTCCTGCATGACCACTCGCGCGGGGGTGAACTGAATTTCCGTGTCGGGCTGCGCGTTCTGGTCCCATGCACCGAGCGCCGAAATCTGGCTGGCAGTGATGTTCGCGCCGTCCTCGGTACGCAGCAGGTTCTCGAGAAGAACCTTGAGGCTGAACGGAAGTGTTTCGTGACCCTTCACCGCATCGATGCGGTAGTAACGGTAGTCGTTTCCCTTGACGGAAAGGACGCTCTCGGATCCAAAAGTATTGATGCTACCCACAGGTACTCCTCAGTTTCGTTCTTTAATTCTATTGCGTTTCCCGTGCGCCACCGTGTGGCTCGCCTGCGGCGTCGTTGACGAACACGCCCTTCAGCAGAATCCATGTGATCCACAACATCAGGGCGTACAACGGCAATCCCAGCAGCAGCTTCGCGGTTGCCAGCATCTCGGTGTGCGAGCCGAAATACAGGGGAAGTTCCACCAGAAGGCGAACACTAAAAACACCAACCCAGCCGAAGGAAGCCAACAATGCTCGGCGGAACTTCACCGACGACGTACGCCAGTGCGGGTCTGATGTCACCGCGGCCGCGATTACGCCCACGAGGGGCCGCTTGAGGACTATCGATATGGCAATGACCAGCAGACTGACCGCGTTGATGATGAACCCCAGAATGAAGTTGTCCTCGGCGCGACCCGACAGCAGGGCAATTCCCGCGGACAGCGCAATACCCAGTGCACCGGACACGGCGGGACTCACGCTCTCGCGACGAATTAGTCTGACCACAATGAACGCGGCCGCGATGACGACGGGGGCAATGACCGAGGGCTGCAGCTGTGACGTCAGGGTGTACACGATGAGGAATGCGAGGCCCGGCAGTACGGACTCGATCAACCCACGTATTCCGCCGACGGCGTCAAACAGATGCGCGGCACCGATTTGTTCACCGGGAACGATCCGCGACCACGACGAGCCACGAACAGGCTCGGACGACGCGGATTTGTCGGAGTTCTCGTGTTCGGGTGTGGACATGGTCTAGGCCCCGGGCTGTTGCGGGACCCGCATGGCCAAAAGCTCACGCGGCGGCAGGGGTTCGGTGCCACGCGACACGATCAACGAACGGAAAACGTCCTCAATCGCGGCACCGGCCTCTCCCCCCTCGGCGGCGGGACCGGAAATGACTCCACGGAGGAACCACTTGGGGCCGTCGACGCCCACAAATCGAACGTGACGAGGCTCGCCCTCGGCGACCGGCACACGCGCATCGAGTTCGGGGCCGAACACTCCCTCGGTGAGCGACGACGAGCCGCCCTGCTTGATGAGTTGTTCGGCAACCTGGCCGCGGATTTCGTGCCACAGTCCCGTGGAACGAGGTGCCGCAAAGACCTGGCACTGCACGGTGGATCCCAGCAGATCCAGAGTGACGGCCACGACGCGCTTCGTGCTTTCCTCGATCTCGAGGCGCATCTGCATGTTTTCACGCGGCGGAATTCGCAGGGCGCCGAGGTCGATGAACGGCAGCGCCGGGTTGGCTTCGGACAGGTCCAAGGGGCCGTGGGTCGAACGATCCGCGGGAGCGCTCTTCTGGTCGTCGGTCATTCTGTGTCCTTTCGGGCAACGCCGGTGGACCCAAATCCACCCGTGCCCCGTTCGGTACCCGGCAATTCTTCGACCGACACGAACTGTGCGGTCGACACCGGCATGATCACGAGCTGTGCGATGCGATCGCCGGGCTCAATGACAAAGTCGTTCTCGGAATCGGTATTCAGCATGATTACGGCAATCTCACCGCGGTATCCGGCATCAATCGTCCCAGGAGAATTGACGAGCGAGATCCCATGCTTGAGCGCGAGTCCACTGCGGGGCATGACGAAGGCCACGTAGCCGTTTGGCAGAGCGATGTGCAGTCCCGTCTGTACGACCGCGCGCTGGCCGGGGCGGAGTGTGACGCTCTGCGTCGAACACAGATCCGCTCCTGCATCTCCGGGGTGGGCATAGTGCGGTGCCGCAGCACCCGAAATAAGCACCATTGGAGTATCGGTCATCCGTTCAGCGTATTACATGGTCTGATAGATACATGATTCTGTTCCGCGAACGTCTTACTCCTCCCGTCACCTTCCACCTGGCGCTGCTGTTGCTGTTACCGCTGGGATACGGCATGTTTGCCCCCATTTCGGTGGCACTGGCCGTCGGATGGGCAGTGCTCCTTTTCGGGCTCGCAGAATTGTGGCTTTTCGTTTTGGCGCCCGTTGTCACGGTCACCGAAACAGAATTGATCGCGGGCAAGGCCCGAATCAATCGCGACATGTTGTCCGATGCTCGCGCGATTGCGGCGGCAGATCGTCGTGACGCGATTCACAACGCGCTGGCGTGGAAACTGTTGCGCGGCTGGATCGCCACCGGCATCACGGTCACCATCGTCGACGAAACTGACCCCACGCCCTACTGGTTCGTGTCGACTCGTCGGCCCGCCGAACTCGCGGAACTGCTGAACACCCCGGTGCGCACGGCACCGTAACACTGCTGTCGCTGGGTACTACGCGCCGCAATCCATGCACACGAGGCCAATCTTCTTGTCCTCGTGGTGAATCTGCGAGCGGTGCTTCACGAGGAAACACTCCATGCAGGTGAACTCGTCGGCTTGCGGGGGAAGAATAACAACGTCGAGTTCGATGTTGGCCAAATCCTGACCACCCATTTCGAGGCTGTCGGGGTTATCCGCATCGTCAGAATCCGAAAGGCCTCGGGCTACGGGCACACGCTCTTGAATCGCGTGCAGAGATTCGACATCTTCTTCGCCCTTGCGCTGGTCTGGGTCACGTTCAGCCATGGTGTCGGTCGCCTTTCGTACGGTAGTCAGCGGGGATAGTTTGCGACACATTTGGCCAAAAAGCAAAACGAACCAACATGTTGCGCAATGTTGCCGAAAATTCGCGGTATTCTCAAGCCAAGCAGTTTGGCTAAGGGAGGTCGACGTGGAGAAGCTCACCGTCATCGGAATCGATAATGGCGTCGTCACAGCCGTGTCCGATTCCGGTCACATGTTCACCATCGAACTTCCCGAGGATGCCCGCCCCGCCGCACGCCCGAGACTCACCGCCGTCAACTCGTCCGTTTCGCCGCGCGAGATTCAGGCACTGTTGCGATCCGGATTGTCGGTTGCCGAAGTAGCCGCACGTACGGGCGAGAGCACCGATCACGTGGCCCGATATGAGGGACCTGTTATTGCCGAACTCGGTTTTGTGCTCGAACGCGCTCAGGCCGTTGCCGTTGTGGGAATGGACGAGGGTACGACGTTCGCCGAGGCACTCGAGCAGAAACTCGAGGCACAGGGTGGTTCGATTCTGCGCTGGCAGTCCTACCGTTTGGACGACGAATGGGTGGTTGCACTGTCGGCCCAGATTGGGTCCGTCATCGAGGATGCCACCTGGACCTTCGATTCACGCAAGCTGACTCTGACCCCCTCGAACCCGGCCGCCGTTCGACTGTCGAAGGTTGACGGAGCAGAATCCTCGTTGTTCCCCGCACTGCGCGTCGTGGCCCCCACCGAACCCATTCGTTTTGACAGCGGACAGTTCGAGCCACTCCCCCCGGTTCCGCCCATCGCGGCGGTTCCTGTGACACGACCCGAGCCCGCCCACGAGGTCACACCGGCGGCACCCGCGGACCTGTTGGAGGAACTGCAGCGTCGTCGCGGCGAACGTGCGAATGCCATGTCGTCGCACCCGTCGACGGGTTCCATCCCCATCATTCAGCTGGACGCCAATGGCGACCCGATCGATCCCACGATTTCCGCCGCCGAACCCGTTGTGGCCGCGACGCCGTCGGATGTTTTCGAGGAACCCACCCCGTCACGTTCGCAGCGTCGCACTCGACCCAACATGCCCACCTGGGACGAAATCGTGTTTGGCGCTCGTCCCGACGAGGACTAAACGAACGCTCCAAAACGCTTGAGAGGCACCACCATCTCGGCTGGAGTCATCCCGCCGTGGTGCCCCCGCATGGAACGTGAACCACTCGTGGCAACACGCTCGTCGAAATAGACCCGAATCCCCTTGGGCAGAACAATGATGTCGCCAATGCGCAGCGCGTGTTCGGCCGTGGTCTGACCGAACCACCCTGAATCGATGGCGTCCTGTCGACGAATGATCGTCGCACGATCCGATTCGGAATCCCGCCACAGTTCACAGACCTCGTCGATTCGGTCGGGTTGGTCAACGTACAGGTGCACACAGCGCGGCTCCCCCGCCGTGGTCACGCCCTGCAACAAGGGCGAATCGCCGGGAACCACGACGTGGTGATGCTCGGGGACGTCAATGACCCCGTGGTCGGCGGTGACGAGCATGCCATCCTTCGGACCCAAAATACGGGCGACGTCCGCGACGAAACCATCGAGTTCCTCGAGTCGACGAACCCACTGGTCGCTGTCAGCACCCGATGCGTGCGCCGTCATATCTAATTCAGGGACATACACATAGGCCACGCCTCGTGACGTGCTGCGCAGAAAATGCTGGACCGCATCCAGCCGGTCGGAATAACCCGCGGCGGGGGCGTAATCCGCACCCCGAAGACTGGCCGCGGTGAGTCCGGAATGTTGGTAGCGGGGCGAGGCGATGACCACCGAGGGGATCTGGTCCTCGGTTTCCCAAATGGTCGGCAGAGGCTGCCATGATCGAACGTCGAGCGAATCCAGCCCGCTGAGCTGGTTAACAACAAGCCCCGTGTCGGGGTTGCGGACTGAATACCCCACGAGTCCGTGGGTTCCCGGATCGGCCCCCGTCATCAACGAGGTCAACATGGACGCAGTGGTCGAGGGGAAACCCGCCGAAATGCTGGGGCCAGTGGCCTTGACGAGCGTGCGTGCGTGCGCCTTGTGGGCCAACAAATTGGTTTCGCCCAAGCCGTCGACGAGCACGATGACGGCGTGCTTGACGTGTTTCAGATTCAACGCGTTAGGGCGACCCTTCACCGCCTCAAACGAACTTTGCAGAACAGCGGCGAGGCTACGGTCCTTCGAAGTGAGCACAGGTAACATTGCGGTCATTGTGAGTACCTCCCCTACTGTTTCTGAACGTATTGATGACGTCGACCTGTCGCACGAGATGCAAGGTTCATTCCTCGAATATGCGTACTCCGTTATCTATTCTCGCGCTCTTCCCGACGCACGTGACGGTTTGAAACCCGTTCAGCGTCGAATCGTCTATCAAATGGCCGAGATGGGACTGCGCCCCGAGCGTGGTTACGTCAAGAGCGCCCGCGTGGTGGGCGAGGTGATGGGCAAGCTGCACCCCCACGGTGACAGCGCAATCTACGACGCACTCGTGCGACTGTCGCAGTCCTTCACCCTGCGCGTGCCGTTCGTCGACGGTCACGGAAACTTTGGTTCGCTGGACGATGGCCCCGCCGCGTCGAGGTACACCGAAGCCAAATTGCGTCCCGAGGCCATGGCCATGGTGGAGGGACTCGACGAGGATGTCGTCGAATTCGTCCCGAACTATGACGGATCAATCCTGCAGCCCTCGGTGCTGCCCAGCGCATTCCCTAGTCTGCTCGTCAACGGTGCCAGCGGCATCGCCGTGGGCATGGCGACCAATATGGCCCCGCACAACACATGAACCTCAACGAAGTCATCTCGGCGGCACGCTACCTGATTGACCACCCCGAGGCGACTCTGGACCAGTTGATGGAATTTGTCCCCGGCCCCGACCTGCCGACCGGTGGAATCATCGTGGGACTGGACGGAATCCGCGAGGCGTACGCCACCGGTAAGGGCACATTCCGCACTCGTGCGCGCTCGACGATCGAACACGTGTCGGCCCGCAAGCAGGGCATCGTCATCACCGAGCTGCCCTACCTCGTGGGGCCGGAACGCGTCATCGAACGCATCAAGGACGGCGTCTCGAAGAAAAAGATCACGGGCATCAGCAACGTCACCGATCTGACGGACCGCAAGAATGGCCTGCGCCTCGTCATCGAGGTCAAGACCGGTTTCTCGCCCGAAGCAGTTTTGGAACAGCTGTACAAGCTCACGCCGATCGAGGACGGATTCTCGATCAACAATGTGGCACTCGTGGACGGCAAGCCCGAGACCCTGGGCCTGCGCGAGATGTTGCAGGTCTTTATCGACCACCGCATCGAAGTGGTCACACGCCGCAGCACCTACCGTCTCGCACGCCGTAAGGAACGACTGCACCTCGTCGAAGGCCTGTTGGTCGCCATTCTCGACATCGACGAAGTCATTGAGGTCATCCGCAATGCCGACGACGTCGACACGGCACGCACCCGGTTGCAAACCGTCTTCGAACTGTCCCAGATCCAGGCGGAATACATTCTCGAACTTCGCCTTCGCCGGCTCACCAAGTTCTCACGCGTTGAACTCGAAAACGAACGTGATGCTTTGCTCTCCGACATCGCGCAGCTGACCGAACTTCTGGGCTCGCCCACCAGTCTGCGTGCGCTGGTCAGCACCGAACTGAACGATACAGCCACAAAATTTGGGACAGCCCGTCGGACCTCGTTGATGGAATCCGCCGGAGACGCGGTGTCCGCACGCAGCGGCGCCGTGGCCAGCCTCGAAATCGAGGACTCGCCCTGCCGTGTCGTAATTTCGACCACCGGCCGTGCCGTGCGCATCGATGCCGAGGGTGACATCCCCGTCGCCGCCCAGCGTGTCAAACACGACGCGCTGCTCGCGGTAATCCCCACCACCGTTCGTGGCGAGTTGGGCGCCGTGACGAACCGAGGACGATTGATCCGCTTCTCGCCCGTCGATCTGCCCGCAATGCCGGTTGCATCGATTTCGCTCGCCGCGGGTTCGCGCCTCAGCCAATACGTCGTGGGCCTGGAATCTGCCGAGCGCGTTATCGCTGTGGTCCCATTGGGCGACACCCCGTTGGCGATGGGAACGGCCAAGGGCGTTGTCAAACGCGTCGACCCCTCCACCTTCCCTCAGAAGACCGAATTCAGCATCTTTACCATCGATGCACGCGACGAGGTTATCGGAGCCGCCCTGGCTCCCGATGCCTCCGAATTGGTATTCGTGACCCACAAGACTCAGCTGCTGCACTTCCCCGCAGCGTCGGTGCGACCACAGGGATACGGCGCTTCCGGCGTTGCCGGAATCAACCTGGGTGACGGTGACGTGGTGATCCACTTTGCCGCCGTGTCGTCCGAAGACGCCCGTGTAGTCACCATCACCGCTCTGGAAGGCACTCTCGCCGGAGCGGATCCCGGTCGTGCCAAGGTCTCGTTGTTCGCCGATTACCCCGCAAAGGGTCGCGCCACCGGCGGCGTTCGTGCACACGCACTGCTCAAGGGCGAAATCGGCCTGTCACGAGCCTTTGTGGGCGTGTCCCCGCTCGCGGTAGGTTCCGACGGCACACCGCTCGAATTGCCCACCGAACTGGGCAAGCGTGACGGCAGTGGTTCGCCGCTCAGTCACGTCGTGTCGGGCATCGGCGAGTCCGCCGCGACATTCAACGGCCAATAACCGCTACGAGGAAGGGCCCGGACATTGAGCGTCCGGGCCCTTCCTCGTCTGTGGGTCAACTGTCGATGCGTTCGCGGTTCAGTCCGTCACCCGCCACGATGAATTCGCGGCGAGGAGCAACCTCGTTGCCCATCAGGAGTTCAAATACTCGCGTGGCTTCTTCCATGTCGGTCAGGGTCACGCGGCGCAAGCTGCGGTGGGCCAGATTCATCGTCGTATCGGCCAGCTGGTCGGCATCCATTTCTCCCAGACCCTTGTAACGCTGGATGGGTTCTTGCCACTTGCGACCCGATTTACGCAGACCATCCAGCGTCGAGTGCAGTTCAGCCTCGCTGTAGGTGTAGATCACGTCGTTGGGTTTTGATCCCTGATTGATGGCCACGATTCGGTGCAGGGGCGGAACCGCCGCGTACACACGGCCAGCTTCGACCAGCGGTCGCATGTATTTGAAGAACAGGGTCAGCAACAGGGTCCGGATATGTGCGCCATCCACATCGGCGTCGCTCATGATGATGACCTTGCCATACCGAGCCTGTTCCAGGTCGAAAGATCTGCCACTGCCCGCACCAATCACCTGGATGATCGAGGCGCATTCCGAGTTCGACAGCATGTCGCTGACCGACGCCTTTTGCACGTTGAGGATCTTGCCGCGGATGGGCAAAAGCGCCTGGAATTCGGAGTCGCGGGCCAGCTTTGCCGTGCCCAGGGCCGAGTCACCCTCGACGATAAACAATTCTGAACGTTCGAATTCGTTGGAACGGCAGTCGACCAGCTTGGCTGGAAGCGTCGAGGATTCCAAGGCGTTCTTCCGCCGCTGGGTTTCTTTGTGAGCGCGAGCCGAGATGCGGCTCTTCATTTCGGCGACGACCTTTTCCAACACGAGGGCGGCCTGCGCCTTGTCGTCCCGCTTGGTCGACGAGAACTTTTCCTCCAGCGCGCGCTGGACGACAGACGACACGACCTGACGCACCGCGGGGGTACCCAAGATTTCCTTGGTCTGTCCCTCGAATTGAGGCTCGGCCAATCGAACGGTGACGACCGAGGTCATGCCGTTGAGGATGTCGTCCTTTTCGAGCTTGTCGTTGCCGGCCTTGAGCCTGCGCGAATTCTTGTCGACCTCGGAGCGGATCACCTTCACCATGGCCTGGTCAAAACCGGCGATGTGGGTGCCGCCCTTGGGCGTCGCAATGATGTTGACGAACGACTTTTGGACGACGTCGTACCCGGTACCCCATCGCAGGGCGATGTCGACGTGACACGTGCGCTCGACCTCGGTGGACACCATGTGTCCGTCCTCGTTGAGCACGGGAACTGTCTCTACGAAAGTTCCTTCGCCGGCCAGACGCCAGACCGAGGTGAGCGGCGCATCGGGGGCCAAGAATTCGGTGAATTCCGAAATTCCGCCGTCGAACGCGAACTCGTGGTGGTCCTGACGGTTATTGCGGTGATCGTCGACCGTCAGCGACAGTCCGTTGACGAGGAACGCCGTCTGCCGAGCCCGAGTCAATAGATGCTCAAGCGAAATGTCGCCCGCGCCTCCAAAAATTTCGCGATCCGGCCACCACCGCACTCGGGTGCCCGTCACACCCTTGGCGGCCTTGCCTACGATGCGCAGTTCACTTTCGGCCACAAAAGGCGTGAAGGGACTACGCGGCGTGGGGGTCGCGCTGTCGGCGAAGTTGCCGGGCTCGCCGCGATGGAACGACATCGCGTGGGTTTTGCCATCACGATCGACAAAGACATCGAGGCGCTCGCTCAGCGCGTTCACGACCGAGGCGCCGACGCCGTGCAAACCACCCGATGCGGTGTACGAACCGGACCCAAACTTTCCACCCGCGTGAAGTTTGGTAAAGACCACCTCGACACCGGTCAAACCTGTGCGGGGTTCAATGTCCACGGGGATACCGCGACCCGTGTCCGACACCTCGATGGATCCGTCGTCGTGCAGTGTGATGCCGATGCGCGAGCCGTGACCGGCGAGAACCTCGTCGACGGAGTTGTCGATGATCTCCCAGATGCAGTGCATGAGGCCGCGTTCGTCGGTCGAGCCGATGTACATACCGGGGCGTTTGCGAACGGCCTCGAGCCCCTCGAGGACGCTGAGATGCCGGGCGGAATAATCTGAAGAGGACACGAAACCTAAACCTTTCGGTGAAGTTTCAGGGTACTCAAATCCCCCGAGTTTCTGGCTCAGGCACTCCGCAGAACTCACAATTTCGCCCAGCGCGAATTGTGGGCGGATATGCGCGGGAATGTCGGTGCCCCATGGTGAAATAGAGGGGCAAAAGGAGACACCCATGACTACTGACCTCGGCACCGAAACGACACAGACCGTGACACCCCAGCTCTCCGCTGTGGACCGTTGTGACTCGTGCGGAGCTCAGGCCTACGTTCGGGTGACCCTGGCACACGGTGAACTCATGTTCTGCGGTCACCACGCGGACGAGGTCAAGGCTCGACTGCAGCCCACCGCACTGGAATGGCTGGACGAAACGTCGCGACTGCGCGGCAACCACGGTGTCTAAGTCACCTCTCCGAGCCGTCCAATTCTCGACTGACGCTCTGACACACAACCTGCGTCGGTGGGCCGAAACCCACGGAACGGACGCTGCCCTCGATCTGCGACTCGATGCATATGGTCATGGCCGCGATTGGGTTGCAGGAATTGCCGAGACCCTGGGGTTCGCGCAGTTCCTCACCGATGACACATCGCGCGCGCCCATCGCAGACGCAACCCGTCACATTATGGGAATCGATTCTGGCGCGCCGGTAGCGACCGCTCTGGCCGAAATAGTGGCAGTGAAGCACATCCCGGCGGGCGATTCCGTATCGTACGGTTACACGTGGACCGCCCCGCGTGATTCCGCGGTGGCCCTTGCGTCACTGGGGTTTGCTGATGGATTGCCCCGACGCGGTTCCAACCACGTTCATGGAACAATTTCGGGTGTTCGATGCCCGCAAGTCGGTCGCATCGCAATGGACCAGGTCGTCTTTGATGTGACGGATTCACCAACACACGTCGGCGGTACCGTCACTCTGTGGGACGTTGATTCCCCGCTGCGGGAATGGGCCGATGCGGCGCACTGGGAACCACTCAGCCTTGTGACCCGATTGGGCGCTCGCGTGGAACGCCGGTGGATCGAATGACCGCCATCGCCCGCATCGACCGAACCGCGTTCGACCACAATGTCCGATCGCTGATCAACTCGGTCTCCCCCACGCCGGTCTGGATCGCCATCAAGGCGAACGCCTACGGCCACGGAATGCAGGAATTGGCCGAGGTCGCCGTCTCGGCGGGCGCACACGGACTTGCGGTGTTGGACGTCCCCGCCGCGCTCTCACTGCGATCCGCGGGCGTCACCGTGCCGCTGTTCGTGTGGCTGCACGGGGCAACCACCAACTTTGCCGCCGCGATTGCCGCAGGTCTCGACATTGGTGTTTCCACTCGAGCCCAGCTCGACGCGGTGGCCACCGCGCCCGGCACCGCCCGCGTCCACCTCAAGGTCGACACCGGGTTGCACCGTAACGGGTTTGATGTCGATGACTGGGCCGACGCCTGTCGACAAGCACGGTCGCTGCAGGATTCGGGACACATAGTCGTCTCGGGAATTTGGTCGCACCTCGCGGATACCAGTGCCGAAGCAGACGCCCGTGCACGCGCCCTGTTCAGTGACGCCGTGGCATTCGCCACGACAACCGTCGGCCTCACGCCGGAATACATTCACCTGGCGGCAAGTTCGGCCGCACTGAGCCAACCCGAAAGCCGCTTCTCGCTCGTCCGAATTGGCATCGCCGCCTACGGCATCTCGCCGTTCGATGACCGTGACGGACAGGGACTGGGGCTGCGTCGGGTCATGACGTTGACCGCTCCGGTCGTCGAGGTTCAGGGCGAGACCGCGACCATTTCCGCCGGCTGGGCGGATGGGGTCCCCCAGGTCGCGTCGGGAATCGCCCGCATCAGCATCAACGGGGTACTGCGGCAGGTCACCCGCGTCGACGCGCATCACACCGACGTCGTTATCGGCAGCGATGGTGTGGACATTGGCGATGAGGCTGTTCTGTGGGGCCAGGGCGGGCCCAGCGCGGAACAATGGGCCGACTGGACGGGCACAATTGGCGATGAAATCGTCACCTCGGTCCCGACGCACGTCCGCCGCGTGTCGAACTAGCCTCAGGCGTTGATGCGGTCCCTGATCGCTCGTCGAGATTCGTTGGCCGCCACCGTGGCGCGTGTCAGTTCGGGGCCGCCGGCTGGAAGCTCGGATCCGACCGCGGTCAACAGCATCCGATCAGCAACGGCCGGGTTCATCGGCAGGTAGGCTCCGTGCGAATGCGTCCCGATGATGCTGCGGTGCACAATTCCGTCGGTCGCAATGCTCAACCCGTGCATTGCCCGAATGTGGGGCTCGAGGTTCGAAACGACGTCGTGGCCCGAGTTGATAAACCCGGCAACATCAAGCCCCTCCGAGATACCGACAAACTCTCCGACGAGCCGCTGCGACCGGGGCACGGAAACTCCGTCGACAAGCCCCGCACCGCGCACCGAAGTTCCATCGTTCCAGTCAACGCGATGAGTCAGAAGGTGCAGGCCGCCACCGATGGCGAGGACCTGGGCGTCGCGCTTGTCCATCGCCGATTCGAGTGCCTTTGCCAGTTTCGCCGATTCGGTCGCCGCTTGGCGAACCGAGCTCGAAGACCCAGAACCGATGACATAAATATCACCGGTGGCCGGAATGCTGTCCCCCCGATGCACGGGGACGACGGTCACCGACAATCCGCGCCATTCGGCACGCTTGCGCAGCGCGAGCACATTGCCCGAGTCACCAAACAACCCCAGGGTTTCGGGAAAAATATGCACAATTCGAATCATCGGTCGCCCTCGATTTCCTTGTAACCCAAATCGCGTCGCAGGTCCATCATCTGTTCGTAGTTGACGATCGCGGTGCGGAAATTTTGGCGGTGAAGCGTCGTGATCTCTCCAAACGTGGAAAACGCCGACTGCGGGTCTTCGTCGACAACGCCGACCGGGATTTCCGCATAGGCGAGTCGTGTCTCCCACTGCCATGCCTTGGTGCCTGTCACCACATCAACATGATCGAGCGACGACAGGTCGATGTCATAAATCCAACTGGGGTCCGGCGTACCCTCGTCGACGGCAAGATAGAGCGATTCCGGTGCCTCGGTCAGCGCGTCGAGGTTCATCTGCAAACTCGGGTGGTTCTTCATCATCACGATGGTCAACGGATCACCGAAAGCATCAACCGATTCACCCCGGCCATACACGGGGACACTGCGCGAGATCGCCTCGGCTGCGGCGGCGGAATCACATGCTTCACCACACACAACCCGGACAACACCCAAGGCCGCCGCGGCGTCCAACGCATAGTGAATTCCTGCGGCCGGCAGGTGCACCGTTGAGGGCTCACCCGCGACCGAAATTGAGGCCACACGCACGGCGTGCGAGGTCACGACGGCCACCGGTACACGGGGTTCCGTCACTGTTTCGATGCCCACATGCGCGTCGTACACACCGCGCGGAGCGGCGTCGGCGTCGACGGTGAAACCGTGGACCTCGTGGCCCTGCATGGCCAAAATGTTTCCGATGGCCCTGGTGTTTGCATCCGAGTCGTTGACAACGACGACCCCGGCCGCCGCACCGATCTGTTGCACCATTTCAATAACACGCTCGGGTTCAAAGAACCGGTTGAGTTGGTCGACCTGGACGTTGAGCAACACGGCGTGCGAGGGCCGAATGATGTCCACGAGAGCGGGTCCGTAGGCCTCGTCGAGTTCCAGCACGACCGCGGACGCAGTGATTCGTCCACGCAACGACACGTCCGCAAGGACTGCGGACGCCACGCCCTGGGGCAGGTTTCCCCCCGAAGGATTCGAAAAGACCGCGTAACCCTGACTCTCGAGCGCAGACACGATCATGGACGTCGTCGTGGACTTACCGTTCGAACCGGTGACCACAATCACGGGAACCTCGTCGCGGCCCGCCACATCGGCAAACACGTCGTGCAAGAAGCGAGGGTTGATTTTCAGGGCGAACCACCCCGGCAACGCCGAACCGCCCCCGCGTAAACGGGTCACAAACCGGACCATTCGTCCGACAATTACCGCGACGAGAGTGCGCATTGTTTACTCGAGGAACTCGCGCAACAGCTGGGCACGAGCGGGGTGACGCAGCTTGGCCATCGTCTTCTGCTCGATCTGGCGAATGCGTTCACGGGTCACGCCGAAGTTCTCACCAATCTGGTCGAGTGTCTTGGGGATACCGTCGCCCAGACCGTAACGCATGCGGATCACGCCCGCCTCGCGCTCGCTGAGAGACACGAGTACGGATTCCAGAGTGCTGAGCAGCATGGCGTTGGCGACGGCATCGAGCGGAACGACGGCCTCGGTGTCCTCGATGAGGTCACCAAATTCGCT
>CAZRHP010000005.1:0-5917 GCA_964599975.1 uncultured Gulosibacter sp. | reverse complement strand
GTCCTCACCCAGAGGCGTGTGCAACGAGATGGGTTCGCGGCCGTACTTCTGAACCTCGACCACCTTTTCCGGCGTCATGTCCAGCTCTGCGGCCAATTCTTCGGGGGTGGGTTCGCGACCCAGGTCCTGCAACAGCTGGCGCTGAACGCGAGCCAGCTTGTTGATGACCTCCACCATGTGAACGGGAATACGAATCGTACGAGCCTGGTCGGCCATAGCGCGGGTAATCGCCTGACGAATCCACCAGGTGGCATAGGTCGAGAACTTGAAGCCCTTGGTGTAGTCGAACTTCTCGACGGCACGGATCAGACCCAGGTTGCCCTCCTGAATCAGGTCGAGGAACTGCATGCCGCGGCCGGTGTAACGCTTGGCCAACGAAACGACGAGTCGCAGGTTCGCACTCAGCAGGTGTTCCTTCGCACGGCGACCATCGCGGGCAACGGCCGACAGCTCGCGACCTTCCTTGGTCTTCTGCTTGGCAACCGTCAGCGAGTTGTACTTTTCCTCGGCAAACAGGCCGGCCTCGATGCGCATAGCCAATTCGACTTCTTGTTCCGCGTTGAGCAGCGAAACTTTACCGATCTGCTTCAGGTAGTCCTTGACCGGGTCGGCAGTTGCACCGGTGATGGTGGTGCTGACGCTCTGAATTTCATCGTCGGTGGACGAGATGACGATGGCGTCGGGGTGGAACTGCTCACCCAGAGCCTTCTTTGCCTCTTCGGCTTCTTCATCGGTGAGGGTCAGGTCCTCATCCTCGACCGACTTTTCGACTGCCGCGATGTCGTCACCAACGGCGGGCTCGTCTTCGGGATCGATGTCCATTTCCGGATCGGCCTTCATCGAGGCACGCGTTGCACGGGTTTTGGCGGGAGCCTTGGTCGGAGCCTTGGCGGGTTCGGTGCCTGCGGATTCTGCAGCGGCAGCGGCCTGTGCAGCGGCGGCCTTGGCCAGAGCTGCTTTCGTGGGCGCCTTCGCGGCGGGAGCCTTTTCCGTAGCGGCCTTGGCCGGAGCCTTCTTCGCCGGAGCCTTGGCAGCGGGAGCCTCGTCAGCGGTCGCCTTCGCCGGAGCCTTCTTCGCCGGAGCCTTGGCAGCGGGAGCCTCGTCAGCAGTCGCCTTCGCCGGAGCCTTCTTCACCGCAGGAGCTTTCTCCGCAGCCGCCTTCGCAGGGGCCTTCGCAGGGGCCTTCCGTGCCGCGGACTTTGCGGGAGCCTTGGCCTCTGGAGCCTCTGCGTCAACTGCCGGTGCAGCCTTGGCTGCGGACTTCTTGGCTGTTGTGGCGGGGGCTTTGGTCACGGGCTTCTCCTGAGGTGTTGCAGTGGTCTTACGTGCGGGCTTCGCCGCTGGTGTCGTTTCGGGCGCAGGTGTCTCTGGTTCAGAACCAGATTTTTTTCCAAATAAACCGGTAAAGAAATTTGCCATGCGATCCTCTTTTCGGACACTAGGAAGCCCCATGTCAAGTTGAAACCGACACAGGGGCAGATAACTCAGTATGCCACGAAAACTCAGTCTGCGTCGCCAGGACGTGTCCGAAGGAAACGTTCCAGCTCGGCGGCAATCGCATCCGCTGTGGGCACCTCTCCCGCGGCGTCGGTCAACGGCGAGGGCAATGGGTTCTCATCCATGTAGGTGTCGTGTCGTTCTTCCAGCGTCACGATCATGCGTTGCAGTTCTTCGTTGTCCTCGATTTGTTCGGCGATGCCGGCCAAAAATTCACGGCCAGACTCTCGGAACTCATCGGTCGGCAAGATAATTCCCGTTGCTGTCGTAATTGCATCAAAAACAGCGACCGCGCCGAAGGGGAAGTCCGAATCCGCAAGGTAATGCGGAATCAGCACGACGAAACCCGCAACGGGAAAGCCCAGCTCGCACAGTGTGTATTCCACGAGATGCCCAAATGTTCCGGGTATTTCGGTCGTGGGCTTCCACACCGAATACGCATCAACGAGGTCGGCACGGGAACCGCTGACGGTCATACCCACGGGGCGGGTGTGGGGTACGGGCATGGGAATCGCGTGCGTCCATGTCGTGTGCGAGACCCGGAACCGCTCGATGATGTCGAGCACGATTTCCATCGCGGCATCCCAGCGGAAGTCCGGTTCGTAACCCGCCAACAACAGGAATTGTGCGCCCATGTCGTCTGTCACCAACGACAGAGTGAGCGTGGGCGGTCGGTAGTCGGTCAGCCGGGTCTGTTCGAACACGAATGTGGGGCGGCGCGCTCGATAATCCAGGAAGGAGTCGTTGTCGAACGACATCACCAGCACATGGTCGAGGTGATCCATGATGTGCCGCGAAGCGGATCGAACTGAATTACCCGCGTCAATAAAGCCCGTGAGTAACATCACGAGCGGCAGACCATCCGGGACTGTGCGTCCGTGATCCGTGAACAAGCCGTTCGATGTACTCACTCCTTCATAGTACGGCGAGACACCGACACCTCGCCTACGCTGGTCGCATGCTCCCCGAAATTGTGAACTACTCCCCGACCGCCGCCACCGACTCGATTCTTGTGGCAGTTTTTGCCGAAGCGGACGGTGTTGCGTGGTCCTGCCCCGCCGAAATCGACGAGGCCGTGCGTCATGCGGTGTCGACCCTGGGGATTGACCCCAAGCCGGAATCTGTTCACCGAATTCCCGCTCCCACAGAATCGGTTTATTCCAGCATCTATCTGGTGGGCACCGACCGTTCGACGGGTACCGTCGGTCTGCGAAATGCGGCCGCCGCGGGTGTTCGGCAGACCTCCTCGGCACCCCACCTGGTCATCAATTTCCCCATCACATCACCCGAGGACGCCACCGCGGTCTGCGAGGGCGCACTTCTGGGTGCCCACACCGCACCGAATCGCAAGTCGGCAGCGGCTCCCGCGGGAATCCAGACCATTTCTGTTATCGACGCAGACCCCGAATCCCAGCGCACCGCTCAGATTACGGCGAGCGCCGTCGCCGCGGTACGTGATCTGGTTGCCGAGGTACCGAACCGCCAATCCCCCGCTGTGCTTGCCGAGCATGTTCGATCCGTGGCGCAGGCCGAGGGTCTCACGGTCACCGTGCTGGATGAGTCCGAACTGTCGGAACGTGGCTACGGCGGCATCACGGCTGTCGGCGCCGGTTCGGTCAATCCCCCTCGGTATGTCGAAATCACCTATTCCCCTGCATCGGCTTCGCGGCGAATCGAACTGGTCGGCAAGGGAATCACGTTTGACTCGGGCGGACTGTCGCTGAAGCCCGCCGCCTCGATGGTGGGAATGAAATACGACATGACGGGGGCCGCGACCGTATTCGCGACCATCATCGCCGCGCACCGACTCGGGCTTCCGATTGCGGTCACCGCTCGCCTGTGTATTGCCGAAAACATGCCGTCGGGCACCGCCGCTCGTCCGGGAGACGTCATCACCATGTTGGGCGGAACGACGGTCGAAATCACTAACACCGATGCCGAGGGCCGACTCGTGCTGGCCGACGGCCTCGTTGCGGCGAGCGCCACCCAGCCCGACGCCATAATCGATGTTGCCACCCTGACGGGCGCGGCACGCGTGGCACTGGGCGACAGGATCGTCGGCGTCATGGGTAACGGCTTCATCGTGGACGACATCACGCGCGCGGCCAGCAGCGTCGGCGAGGAAACCTGGGTCATGCCGCTGCCCGACTACTTGGGCCAAATCCTGTCGAGTGATGTGGCTGATTTGGCGAACGCGAAGCCGGGGAATACTGCCGCGGGCATGCTCGTCGGCGGATACTTTCTGCAGCAATTTGTGGGGAACACCAGCGAGGGCACCCGAATCCCCTGGGCCCACCTGGATATCGCGGGACCCGCAAATAACTCTGGGTCGCCCTACGGCGTAACGCCCAAGGGCCCCACGGGAACCATGGTCCGAACCCTCGTGACAACCCTCATCAACCTGTCTGCACCAGCGGGCAACAAGGAGTAGGATTTCACGTGGTCCACTGACGGATTTGCCTTACCCGGCATGTCCTCAATTACCACTACTTACGAAGGAGTGTCGGTGTCCGAAATCGCTGTTGACCTTGTTGTTCTTGGTGGCGGAAGTGGCGGCTATTCCGCCGCACTGCGAGCCACCCAGCTGGGCATGAGCGTTGCGCTCATCGAAAAGGACAAGGTCGGTGGAACCTGCCTGCACGTGGGCTGCATCCCCACGAAGGCACTCCTGCACGCCGCCGAAATTGCCGACAACACCAAAGACGCTGCCAAGTTCGGCGTCAACGCCACGTTCGCTGGTGTCGATGTTGCGGGCGTTTCCGCGTACCGCGAGGGCATCATCAACTCGAAGTTCAAGGGACTCCAGGGCCTCCTCAAGGCACGCGGCGTTCAGATGGTGGATGGATACGGCGTCCTCACCTCGCCCAACACCGTTCAGGTTGGCGACACCGTCGTTCGCGGCACCAACGTGGTGCTGGCTACCGGTTCGTATTCACGCACTCTCCCCGGTCTTGAGATCGGTGGTCGCGTCATCACCTCCGAGCAAGCACTCACCCTCGACTATGTCCCCCGCAAGGTGGTCGTCCTCGGTGGTGGCGTAATCGGCGTCGAGTTCTCGAGCGTGTGGCGTTCGTGGGGCTCCGAGGTGACGATCGTCGAAGGCCTGCCCCACCTCGTCCCCATGGAGGACGAATCGGTTTCGAAGCAGTTCGAGCGTGCTTTCCGCAAGCGCGGCATCGAGTTCAAGTTGGGCGTTCGCTTCCAGAGCGTTACCCAGGATGACAACGGCGTCGTCGTGACCCTGGAAAACGGCGAAACCATCGAGGGTGACATTCTGCTCGTCGCCGTCGGTCGTGGCCCCGCCACCGCCAACAACGGCTTCGAGAACGTCGGAATCACCATGGACCGCGGTTTCGTCATCACGAACGAACGTCTGGCCACCAACGTCCCTGGCGTGTTCGCCGTGGGTGACATCGTTCCCGGCCTGCAGCTGGCACACCGCGGTTACCAGCACGGCATCTTTGTGGCCGAGGAAATCGCCGGCCTCAACCCCGTCGTGGTCAGCGACCTCAACATCCCGAAGGTCACCTATTCGGACCCCGAGGTCGCGTCGGTCGGCCTGTCCGAAGCCAAGGCCAAGGCCGTTCACGGCGATGACGCCGTCGAATCGTACGACTACAACCTCGCGGGTAACGGCAAGAGCCACATCCTCGAGACTGCGGGTTCGGTCAAGGTCGTTCGCGTAAAGAACGGTCCCGTCGTCGGTGTTCACATGATCGGCGCTCGCGTTGGCGAACTGATCGGTGAGGCACAAATGGTGGTCAACTGGGAAGCACACCCCGAGGACGTTGCTCCGCACATCCACGCACACCCCACCCAGAACGAAGCTCTTGGCGAAGCGTTCCTTGCCCTCGCGGGCAAGCCGTTGCACGCCCTCTAAGAATCCACGAGAGAAAGAACATCATGGCTGAAATCGTTAACCTCCCCGCCCTCGGAGAGAGCGTCACCGAGGGAACTATCACTCGCTGGCTGAAGAACGTCGGTGACACTGTCGCCGTGGACGAGCCCATTGTGGAGGTGTCGACCGACAAGGTTGACACCGAAATCCCGTCGCCCATCGCCGGTGTGATCGAGGAAATCTTTGCGCAGGAAGACGATGTCGTACCCGTGGGTTCGCCGCTGGTTCGCATCGGTGATGGCAGTGGTGCTGCAGCAGCAGCTCCGGCCGCACCCGCTGTTGTCGCCGAGCCCGTTGCGGAAGCTGCACCCGCAGCTCCCGTCGTCGAGGTTCCGGTCGTCGCCGCACCCGTTGTTGCGGCTCCCCCCGTCGTAGCGGCTCCTGTCGTTGCGGCTCCCCCCGTTGTACCTGCTGCTCCTGTTGCTGCAGCAGCACCCGTCACCTCGCACGCTGGCGCACCGTACGTCACCCCCATCGTTCGCAAGTTCGCCAACGACGCTGGTGTCAACCTGGCATCGGTCG
>CAZRHP010000004.1:51748-54275 GCA_964599975.1 uncultured Gulosibacter sp. | reverse complement strand
AGCGCGGTCGGACTGAAGGTCGGCAACGGCAGTGCGGTGCAACGCAATACCTTTTTCGAGGTTGCGTCGAATGTGGTTGGCGGGAACCATCTTGGCGACCACCTTGGAACCAATGGTGGGCAACATGTAATAGATGTACTCGACGCCCGAGGCCGCGATCCTGGCCTCGAGTTCGGCAACCACTTCGGGTCGCATGTTTGCGGCCTGGTGGGCGTGAAACGCCCCGTTGTCGGTGAGCGCTGCGCTGACGACGTTGTCAGTGTTCATTGCGTGTCCTATTCCCTAATGTGTGTGGGTGGATGGGGGGTTCTATTTGTCGTCGACGATGAAGATGGCCTGTACAGGGCACACATCCATCGAGTCTTCGATGTCAGCGCGAAGCGAATCGTCAACAATTTCTTCGTACTGCAGGATTCCGGCTTCATCGATGCGGAAAACGCTGGGGGCGGTGATCGTGCACTGGCCGTGGTTGTCGCACAGTTTGCGGTCTACGTGAATTTTCATGGGGTCTCCTTGTGATGGTGTGGCGGTTAGGGTGCGGGGGTAAAGCTGAGGGGCAGCCGTACGGGTCCGGTGTTGCCCGAATCCGGCAGCCATTCGTCGACGCCGCCCAGTTTCATGTCGCGCATGCGGCGGGCGAGGATCGGGTACGCCACGGTCATGTCGGCGCGGGCGACGAAGTGTCCGAGGCAGTGGTGGATTCCCCCACCAAAGCCGTAGTGCGGGGCGTGTTCGCCCTCGATGTCCATCTCGGGGTCAGGGAACGCCAAGGGGTCGGTGCCCGAGGACTGAGTAAAGAGGTGAACGGTCGTGCCCTTCTCGATGGTCAGGCCCTCGTATTCGAATGTGGTCACGGCTTCGCGGGTCACCCACGTCGTGGTGGGGTTCGTGCGCATGACCTCTTCGGTTGCCGCCTTGCCCAGCTCGGGTCGCTGCGCGAGCAGGTCCCACTGGGCCGGGTTGTGCAGGAACGACTGAATGCCCAGGCCCAACTGGTTGCGGGTCGTGTCCATGCCGCCGAAGATCATGAGGACCAGTGCGTTGCGCAGTTCGGCGTCGCTCAGCGATTCACCGTCCTTGTTGGCCTCGACCAGTCGGGTGATGAAGTCGTCCTTGGGGTTGTGCTGGCGGTCGACAATGAGGTCTTCCGCGTAGCGGAACAGTTCCCCCAGAGCGTCTTCGATGGTGGGGAGCTCCTCGTTGATGGTGACACCCAGTGCGAGGCCAATCGTCGAGGCGAGCCTCGCGATGGTCGGCCATTCCGATTCGGGAATACCCAGCAGGATGCACAACACGCGGGTGGCGTAGGGTTCGGCAAAGTCGGCGACGAATTCGCACTGACCGGATTCGGCATAGGCGTCGACGAGTTCCTCGGCGAGCGCGTGGAACCTCGGGATCAGGGGTTCGATGTGTCGAGGCGCGAACGCCGGGTTCACGAGTCGGCGGATGCGGTGGTGGTCCTCGCCCTCAAGCACGAGCAGGCAGGTGGTCCACCAGTCATAGAACAGCCCACTGTGGACGCCGTTGTGGGCGGGCCATTGGCCGCTACCCTGGCTGAGCCTCTGGTCCTTGAGCAGCTGGCTGACCTGCGCGTATCGCAGGACGGCGATGCCGTAGTTGGTCCGGGCGTACCAGCTGTTCTCTCGCGCCGATCGGACTTCCTCCGAGTGCATCGCAAAGGCGGGGTCAGAGATGTTGAAGTACGGTGCGTCGGTGGTGGTGCTCATGGTGGAACCTCTTCGTTCGGTCATGGCCTTCGAGGCCGGGATGGTGGGCTCGAAAGTTGATACGTATGTCTAACACATGTTCAATAAAAACTGCAATACTGAATGATTTATTTTTCAGACACCCCCAAAAACCCCGCAAACACTGGGGTGCGACGGTGCATTTCGACACGGCCGACACGCACGACACGAAATTTTTCTGTAAATCCTCTAGCACTGAGGTAAAAACCGCGCTACTGTTCCAACAGCACAAAGAGGTGCAGGACCAAAGTCCCAGTCGGACTGCGGGCATCTCTCAGATTCCCAACGAAAGGTCACAATGTCTGACAACGGATCAGCCAAGGCTGGACTCGGCGACTCAGAACACCTCAGTGTTCTGGGACACGGCGACACGTATCACCGCTCTATGTCCCTGTGGGCAAACCTCGCCCTGGGCTTCACCTATCTCTCGCCGCTCGTCGCAATCTATGCGTACTTCGGCCTCGGACTCATGACCGCCGGTCCTGGGTCGGTCTTCTGGATCCTCATCGTCGGAGCAGGTCAGCTGCTCGTCGCACTCGTCATGGGTGAGGTCGTATCCCAGTACCCCATCGCCGGTGGCATCTACCCCTGGATGCGCCGCCTCTGGGGAGCCAAGTCGGCATGGTTCGCCGCATGGATTTATGTATGGGCCATGATCGTGACCATCACCTCGGTCGCCGAATACGGCACCATCTTCCTCGCCAACGTGCTGGGAATCACCGAGGTCACCCCCGAAATCACCCTGGTGCTCGCCCTCGGCCTGCTGACCATCGCACTGTTGC